>DLVP01000048.1:7891-11723 GCA_003445125.1 Oscillospiraceae bacterium
CCATGATCGTCAGTCCGGGGCATTTTACCGCCGCCAGCATGACATTGATCGTTGCGCCGACCGACACCTTATCAAAACAAATCTGATTGCCGATCAGCGATTCGGAAGAAATTTCGATCATGCCGTGTTCGACCGTATAATCCGCGCCCAGTGCCTGAAAGCCTTTCAGGTGCTGATCGATCGGACGGACGCCGAAGTCGCAGCCGCCGGGCATGGAAACACTCGCCCGCCGGTATTTTCCCAACAGAGAGCCGAGAAAATAATACGACGCGCGCATTTTTTTCGCCAATTCATACGGCACCACGGGGGAAAGAATATGCGACGCATCGATTTCCACCGTCGTGCGATCCAATGTTTTCACCGAAGCGCCCATCTCGGACAGAATATGCAAAAGCACGCCGACATCGCTGATGCCGGGAAGATTCTCCAGCACGCAGACGCCGTCGGACAAAATGACCGCGGGAATGATCGCCACGGCGGCGTTTTTCGCGCCGCTGATCGTCACTTCTCCGGTCAGCCGATTTTTTCCGGTTACCAAATATTTTTCCATCTATGTGATCTCCTTTGGAGCTGAAACCCAGTCATACACATCAACTATAACATATTTTTCTCACAAATGCAACCGGTTTTTATCGTCTGATTTTCATCATATTCAGCACCTTTTCCGTCAGCTTTCCCGTCACAATGCCGCAAAGCGCGCCGAATACGGTCAAAACGGGAAGATACAGAAAGAAATCGGGGTTTTTGAAAATCGCCGATGCCGCCAGAATCTGTCCCACATTGTGCATCACACCTCCGCACGCGCTTTCCCACACGAGCGGCGTTTTTCCTTTTCGGTACAGCAGTGCCATAACCCCCAGCGCCGCCACGCCGCCGCACGCACTGAGGACAAACGAAAACGCATTTCCGAACAGCAGGGCGGTCAGCACCACCCGCGCCGAAAACACCGCCGCCGCCCCGCACACGCCGACCGTATACAGCGACAAAAGCAGCACCACGTTGGCAATGCCGAGCTTCATTCCCGGAATCGGAAGCACCACAGGAAAGACGGCTTCCACATAACCGAAAATCATCATCAGAGCGCAGAGCATCCCGTACTGCGCCATTCGTCGGCTCACGGGGTCCCTCCCTCTGCCATCACGACCAGCCGATGCGGAAGGCAGGCAATCAGCTCGCCCTCGCGGGAAATTGCCCGTTGGCGGCGACAGTCGCCGCCGCGGCAGTCGCTTTGCGTGATTTTTGCCTTTCCGCCGCAGATCGTCAAGAGATTTGTGCCGTAAGGCGTGGTGATTTCCGTTTCAAGGTCGGTACTGAGCGGATATTTCCCCACCGTCACGCCGTCCACCGTCACCCGCACCGTTTTCCCCGTCGGCGCGGCGGCAAATGCCGTAATGCCCGCCGCACAGGCAAGTGCCGCCGCGCCGAGGCACAGTGCCGTCCGTTTTTTCATACCCATGCCTCCTGTCGGCTTTTCAGGAAATCATACGCCGCGTTCACTGCGTCCACCACCGCACGGGAGGAATAGGTCGCGCCGGAAATCCAATCGATCTGCGCCGCCCTGCCGTCCTCTCCCGTGAATTTTACGGGCAATCGGCGACCGGAAAACTGTTCGGTTAAGGACGGCTTTTCGATTTTGTCCCCGATATATTCCGTTTCCCCGTGCGAGGCGATCGCAATGCGCCGCAGGACGTTTTTCTCGGGCGTGACCGACACGTTCACCGCCACGTCGCTGTACAGTCCGCGGGCGACCGCCTGCACGGTATAACCGACAAATTCGCCCGCAGAGTCATAATCGGCAAACACCCGCCGGATGTTCTGCGGAAGATTTTCCACCGTCAGTTCCCGCTGGGTCACGGCGGCGCCCGCCGTGGTGCGGCGCGCGTCGTCGCGCTGCTGCAGCATCGCGTTTCCGACACAGCCGCTGACCGCCATCAGCAGCGCCGCCGAAAGGGTCAGCGCCGTGACCGAAAGCCAGCGGTTTTTCATTCGTTCTTCCATTGACGATCGCTCCTATATGCTTCAAATCCGCTGCTGAAAATTTCTTCGCCGTCTTTTTTCACCCACATTGCCTCCACACCGTCGGTTTTCTCCACCAACGCCTGCCCCTTTTCCAGAGGAAGGACAAACAGTGCCGTGGAAAGCACATCGCCCCATCCGGCATCACTGCAAAGCACGCTGACCGAAGAAACCGACTCGGGCGGGAAAACTGTTTCGGGATCAATGATGTGCGCATAGCGTTTGCCGCCCACGGTCATATAGCGCTGATAATCTCCGCTTGTGACCAGGCTCTGCCCGCTCAGCGACAGGGTGAGGAGGGTGTCGTTTTCCGCTTCGAGATCGGGATTCTGGATTCCGACTCTCCACGGCGCGCCGCCCGCCTTCGTTCCCACGGTCACCACCGTGCCGCCGAGATTGAGTGCGCCCGAAATTCCTTTCTTTTGCAAAAGTTCGGCGGCGCGCGCCGCGGCATACCCCTTTGCCACCGCACCCACGTCCAGACGCATTTTGCGCCGGTTCAGAAATGCGGTGCGGTCGGTCAGTTCCAGTGCTTCTATATCGGTGTTTTCCGCCGCCGCCCGCAGCGCTTCTTCGGACGGAAGCTGTGCCAAAAGCGGGTTTTCCTGTGCCGCCGCACGGCAATCGTGCCAAAGCGACAGCACCGGTCCGAGCGCGATGTTCACGCTCCCCTCCGTCTGCTGTGCCGCCTCCTTGGCAAACGACAGCAGCCGCAGCAGACGTTCATCGACTTCCACCGCCCGAATTCCCGCCAGATCGTTGACGGTTTTCAGATTGGGAAAGTCGTAGTCGTGATAGATGTCACACAGACGGTGATAGTCCCAAAGCACCCCGTACACCTCCGCACACAGTGCGTCAAACGCCTCGCGGCTTTCGCAGAACGCCGTGACGGTGGTGACGGTATCAAACAGGTCAAGAAACGTCTGCGTGTACTGTTCGCCCCTCGCCGGCAGACCGCACCCGCCGAGGAACAATGCACACAGAACCGTCGCAATCAGTCGTTTCACGGTTACTCTCCCAATGTTTTTTCAATAACCTCTTTCATCCCCGCCACGCCGATCGTGCATCCGGCTTTCAGATCTGCGTCGGCGGCATATCCGTCCGCGTCCGTCTGCGGAGCCGCTCCCGTGCGGGCGACAAACGCTTCCAGCGCCTGCGCCTGACTGTACCATTCTTTTCCGATCGACGACGCACCCTTCATGCCGTAAGCGTCGCCCAGCTGTTTTTTCGTCTGCACGGCTTCCTCGGTGTCCGAAGAGATCATACCTTTGTCCGTGATTTTCACCGTCGCCTGCAATTCATCCACGCGGCAGTCGGTGATTTTTCCGTTCTTTGTCAGCAGGGCGCAAAAGGCGCTGTCGGCGCGGCAGATGCCTTCTGTGCCGTTTTCGGCATCCTTGGACTGCTCCGCCATTTTCGACACGGCGGAAATTTTCAGCTCATCCTCCGCCGAAGCTGCGCTGTCCTGCGCATCCCGACACGCTTTTTCCACCGTCGGAAGAATTTTGGAAAGGCTGATCGTACAGCTTGCCTTCAGATCGTCGGTCGCATAGCCGTCCTCATCGGTCGGCACTTCTGCGATCTGATCGGCAGTTTTGCCCTTCAGATACGCTTCCAGCGCATTGATTTGTTCAAACCACTCTTTCCCGATCGACGACGCCGCCTTCATGCCATAGTTGTCGCCCGCCTCGCGTTTGGTGGCAAATGCCGTTTCCTTGGAAGTTTTCAGCGCACCCGCCGCGGAAAAGCTCATTTTATTCTGCACCTCGTCAATGCGGCATTGCAGAATTTTTCCCTCTGCGTCCAGCACCACCGC
>DLVP01000048.1:11738-14037 GCA_003445125.1 Oscillospiraceae bacterium
CCGCCGTGCCGTCACGGTCGGCGGTCGCTTCCTTGGATGAGGCAATATCCGCCTGCACCGTCATGCCGAATTTCACGCCGCCCGCCGCCGTACCCGACGCCGAAGACGATGCCTGTGACGAAGCCTTGGAAGATTCCGATGAAGAATTGTTCTCCTTCGGACTGCATCCGACGGCGCCCAGTGCCATGAGAAATGTCAACAAAAACAAACCGATACGTTTCATATCTGTTCCTCCGTTTTTTCTTTTTCCGTCATAGTATGGACATTTTGAAAGATTTTATTTTCTTGTCGGCAAAAAATCTTGCTTTTTTTGCGCCTTTGTGCTATACTCTTTGTGCAAATATATAAGGAGGTTTTTTCCATGAAAAAATTGGCTCTTTTTGCCGCGGGCGTTCTGTTCGGAACTGCCGGTATTAAAATTCTCACAAGCAAGGACGCAAAAAAAGTATACACTCACCTCACCGCCGCCGCTCTTCGTGCCAAGGATGACGTGATGACCACGGTTACCACCGTGCGTGAGGGTGCCGGAGATATTCTGGCTGACGCCAAGGAAATCAACGAAAAGCGTACCGCCGCCGAAATCATTGAGGACACCTCCGACGCGGCTTTGACCGAAGAATAAACCCTGCAGCCGCCGTTTCGGCGGCTGTTTCCTTTGGAGGAACTGTTATGAAATGCCAAATCCTGCACGAATCCCGCGGGAGAATCCGTGCGCATCTTTTTTGCAGACACATGAGCCTGCACGAGGCGGATCTGCTGGAATACTGTCTGCGCAACTGCGCCCAGATCCACGACGTCAAGGTCTATGACCGCACGTGCGATGTGGTGATTCTGCACTCCGACCGCCGTGCTGCCGTCAACGCGCTTGCCGCTTTTTCCTTTGAAAATGCCGAAGCGCTGGATCCCGTGCTGCGCCATTCCTCCCGCGAAATCAACCGCGATTTTGAGGAACAGCTCGTGTTCACACTGCTGCGCCGCGCAGTTTCCAAGCTTTTCCTGCCCTTTCCCGTCACCGCCGCGTTGGCGGTTTTCCGTTCGTTCAAATACATTCGCGAGGGGCTGCGCGCACTGAAAAACGGCTCGCTCTCCGTTGCTGTTCTGGACGCCGCCGCCGTGAGCGTTTCTTTGCTGCGCGGCGATTTCTCCACCGCCGGTTCTGTGATGTTCATGCTGCATCTGGGAGAGATTCTGGACGACTGGACGCACAAAAAATCGGTGTCCGATCTTGCCGGCGCCATGGCGCTCGGAGTGGACAAGGTGTGGCTTAAAACGGAAAGCGGCGAGGTTTCCGTGCCGATCGCACAGGTCAAAGCGGGCGACCTCATCGTGGTTCGCACCGGAAATATGATTCCGTTGGACGGCACGGTGGTCGAAGGCGAGGCAACCGTGAACCAGGTTTCCCTGACCGGAGAATCCCTGCCCGTGCCGAAAGCGGCGGGAAGCTATGTCTACGCCGGCACCGTTGCCGAAGAGGGTTCCTGTGTAATCCGCGTGGACAAAATCTGCGGAGACGGCCGCTATGACCGCGTGGTCCGCATGATCGAGGAATCCGAACGGCTGAAATCCACCGTCGAGGACAAGGCGTCCGGACTGGCGGATCGATTGGTGCCGTATACGCTGGGAGCCACGGTGCTGACCTATCTGCTCACCCGCAACCCCACCAAAGCGCTGGCAATTCTTATGGTAGATTTTTCCTGTGCGCTGAAGCTCTCCATGCCGATTGCCGTACTTTCCGCCATGCGCGAATGCAGTCACTATGAAATTGCCGTCAAGGGTGGTCGGTTTATGGAAGCCGTGGCAAACGCCGACACGGTCGTTTTCGACAAGACCGGCACGCTTACCGAAGCGGTTCCCACCGTTTCCGCCGTTGTGCCGTTCGGAGGACGGAAAGAGGACGACTGCCTGCGGCTTGCCGCCTGCCTGGAGGAACATTATCCTCACTCCATTGCCAATGCCGTGGTGCAGGAAGCACAGCGCCGCGGGTTGACCCACGAAGAATATCACTCGCAGGTGCAGTATGTGGTTGCCCATGGCATTTCCAGCGCCGTCAACGGCGAAAAAGTCATCATCGGCAGCGCCCACTTTGCCTTTGAGGACGAAAAATGCCGTATTCCGGAGGACGAACGGGAAAAATTTGATGCACTTCCCGCCGATTGTTCGCAGCTGTACCTGTGTATTTCCGGGATGCTTGCCGCGGTGATCTGCATTTACGATCCGCTGCGTGCCGAGGCTTCCGCCGCCATTGCCGCTCTGCACAACTGCGGCATCCGTCACATTGTGATGATGACCGGCGACAATC
>DLVP01000061.1 GCA_003445125.1 Oscillospiraceae bacterium
CCCAAAACCGCCTACCGTCTGATCGGAGAAAGCGAAACGGTGGTGGACGCCGTGTACGGTACGGGCTTTCATGGGATTCTTCCGCCCGAAATCGCGGACCTGATCCGATTTACCAATCATCTCGGAAAGAAAATTTTTTCGTTGGATATTCCCAGCGGCATGGAGGCGGATAATGTCTGTGTGCCGGAAATCTGCATGGATGCGTTTGCGACCATTGCGTTTGCCGCCTATAAACCGGCGCATCGGCTGGCGCCGACGGCGTTTCTTTGCGGAGAAATCACCCTGGCGGACATCGGGATTGAGGAAAGCGCCTATGAAACCGTCACTCCGTCCGTGGTGATCCTGACCGAAAAGGAAATTCAAACCATGGCGAAAAAACGTCCGGAAAACGGAAATAAAGGAACCTTCGGCCGGCTTGTCAATATCTGCGGCAGCTTCGGAATGTCGGGCGCGGCGGTGCTGTCCACGAAAGCGGCATTGCGCAGCGGCGCAGGTCTGGTTACGCTGGCGACCACCGAACGGCTGGCGCAGGCGCTGATTCCGACGCTGATCGAATCGACCATGCTGCCGATGAAGGAAAACGCGGACGGCGGAATTTCCGCCGAAGACACGGAAAAACTGCTGTCGGAAATCGAAAAGAGCCAAGCGGTGCTGATCGGCTGCGGGATGGGCAATCGGGAAGACACGAAGAAGCTCGTGGAAGCGGTGCTGAAAACAGAAAAAACGGTTTTGGTGGATGCGGATGGTATAAATTCCGTCAAAGACAGCATACCTATAATCAGAGATTCAAAAGCAAGCGTGATCCTTACACCGCATATCGGGGAATTTTCCCGCCTGACGGGAAAAGACATCCCGACGGTGCAGAAAAACCGCTATGCTCTGGCAAAGGCGTTTGCCGCAGAGAACGGCGTGACGCTGGTGCTGAAAGACAGCGTGACGCTGATCGCTTCCCCGGACGGGAGGCTGGCGGTTCATTCCAATGAAAACAGCGGGCTGGCGAAGGGCGGAAGCGGGGATACCCTGGCGGGCATCATTGCTTCGCTGTGCGCCCAAGGATATGCTCCCGCACAGGCGGCGGCGGTCGGGGTGTATCTGCACGGAGCTGCCGCAGCTAATACCGCGTCGCGTCTGTCAAAGCACAGTATGCTGGCAAGCGATGTGATCGACGATCTTGCTTTTGCTTTCAAAAAAATTGAGTAGAGCGAAGGGATCGGTATGAGAAAAATCGGAAGGTGTCTGGCAGCACTGTCTCTGGCAATTTTGATGACCTCCTGCAGTGCGGCGGGAAGCGGAAAAACAAAGAACGGCGACGGATTGAAGGAAATTTCCAACAAATACGACCAGCCGTATCAAACCACGGCGGCGGTCACCTATAACGGGACACAGATGAAGCTGAATCTGGAGAAAAAAGAGGACGGCACGACGGTGGTCACGTTCACGGAGCCGAAAATGCTCAGCGGGATGAACTTTTCTGTCGGCGAGGAGAAAATCACGGTCGGTTATCTCGGCTTGTCGTTCGATATCGATCCGAAAAATCTTTCTTCCAGTCTGATCGTTTCCACGATGGTCGATACGTTCAATCAGGTTGCCAAAGGCTCCGGTGTCACGGCTCAGCTTTCGGACAATGTGCTGGAGGTGTCGGGAACCACCGAGGACGCCGAATTCCTTCTGCGGCTTGACCACGAGAGCGGGAATGCTCTGTCGCTTCAGGTGCCGTCGATGGGACTGGAAGTGGAGTTTGAAAATTTCAGATTAGGATGAAGAAAAACAGCCGCAAGGCTGTTTTTTTGTGCAAAAAAGTGCAAAAAATGTATTGCAAAGAGGAAAAAGATTTTCGTATAATGAAAGTAACCCGAAGGGAGGAAGAAAATGAAAAGAATCGTGATTGTGACCGGAGCGACCGGCGGGTACGGTCTGGCAACGGCAAAAAAATTCAAAGAGCAGGGCGATCGGGTGATTGCGGTTTCCCGAAATCCCGAAAAAGTGGAGCATACGGTGAAGTCCCTGGGTCTGGAAGCGGGATTTGCGATGGATGTCACCGATTACAGCGCCTGGGTGAACCTCAAAGAACAGGTGCTCAAAACCTATGGCAAAGTGGACGTGCTGGTGAATAATGCGGGCGGCGGCATCCGCATTGCCGATACCACTGAACAGACGAAAGAAACCGTCGATGCGATCATCAGCCTGAACCTCAACAGCGTGATTTACGGCAGCAGCATTTTCGGTGCGGTGATGAAAGAACAGAAGGACGGCGTGATCGTCAACATTTCTTCCGTTTGCGCCAGACATGCGTGGGCGGGATGGAGCGTCTATGCGGCGGCAAAAGCGGGCGTGCTGAATTTCACAAAAGGCTTGTATGTGGAATTGCAGAAGCACGGCGTGCGCGCTACCTGCATTATTCCCGCGTCGGCAAGTACGGGATTCCAGCACTCGGCGGGAATCGGCGAAACGCAGGATTCACTGATGCCGGAGGACATTGCTTCGGCGGTGGTATACGCGGCGGATATGCCCAAGGGCGCGGTGGTCGAGGAAATGACCGTGTGGGGGGTCAAACAGGTGGTAGAGCCGCTATGAACCGTTCGAGTCAGTTCAATGAAATTATACGGTATATCGAGGAGCATCTGGAAGAGACGATCGAGGTCACAACGCTTGCCCGTATGGCGGGTTTATCGGTGTATGAGTTTCGACGGGTGTTCACCTTCGTGACAGGCGTGCCGATCGGTGAGTATATCCGAAAACGGCGGATCAGCTGCGCTGCGGAACAACTGCTTCAGAAAAAATGCACGGTGACGGAGCTTGCCGAACGCTACGGCTATGATGCGCCTTCGTCGTTTTCACGGGCGTTTCGGGAATTTCACGGCTTCGGACCGAACGAACTGGAGCACGGAAATCCCGTGCGGATGTTCACCCCGGTGAACTTTGAACTGTGCGTCAGCGGCGGTGCGGATCTTTCGTATACCCTGCGCCATCTGCCGGCATTTTCGGTCAGCGGCGTGTCGGGCGTTTCGGATCTGCGGGACACCGAGTGCTGCGAAAATGTGTGGTCTGCGTTTTACGAAAACCCGAAGTGCGAAGAAATTCTGAAGGCTTGCCGCGGCGAACTGTATGCCGTGTACGACAATCGGGAGGATGGCGTGCAGTGTACGGTCGGTGCGTGCAACGCGGAAAAGGATTTTCTTTCCACGGTGCGGGTGCCGCAGAGCGATTGGATGTGCTTTCGGGCGCACGGCGCCGAGGACGCGGTGGTAAACCGCCTGTACGGGGACATTCTGTACCGCTGCCTTGCTTACGGCAATTTTGAGCGGGAGGAACAGCTCCCGAATGTGGAGGTTTTCCCCGAAAACATGGATGACAACGATTTTGAGTGGGAAATCCGGATTCCGGTAAAGCAAAGGAGAAAGCAGAATGAATGAACTGTGGAAAGAAGCCGAAGGCTTTGAAACCCGCGGCGGTTGGATTGTTGATCAGCAGTCGATGGAGACGCTGCATTCGTCCTATCTGATGGCGCACGGATTGGGAATTCCCGTCGAGGATGCCGTCGGCGAGCTGGAAGTGAAATCCGCTTCGACATATGCCGTCTGGGTACTGACAAGAGATTGGACGGCGGTCTGGAACGTCGGGGACAGCGCGGGAAAATTCACGCTGAAAGTGGACGGAAAAGAGCTTCCCGCCGTTCTGGGAACCAACGGAAAAGAATGGGCATGGCAGAAAGCGGGCGAGGTGTACCTCTCCGAAGGAAAACATACGCTTTCTTTGCACGATCTGACGGGCTTCAACGGTCGCTGTGATGCCGTGTATCTGACCGACAGCGGCAAAACGCCGCCTTCGGACAGGGACTCTTTGGACGAGATGCGCCGACGGCTGAATTGGAAGGAAATCAAAGACGTTCCGGAAATTTACGACCTGATCGTGGTCGGCGGCGGGGTTGCCGGTATTTGCACTGCACTGTCAGCGCTGCGTTCGGGCGTTCGCACGCTGTTGATCCATGACCGCGGCGTGCTCGGCGGATGCAACAGCTCCGAGGTGCGGGTCTGCATGGGCGGAGAAACCAATTTTCCGCCGTACGAAAAGCTCGGAAATGTGGTCAACGAAATTGCTCCGATCATGGGCAGTCCGTCACATTTCGATGCGGCTTATTATGAGGACGACCGCAAACGCTTTGCATTTGAAATTGAAGGATGGCAGGATCGGGTGCTGCTCAATCAGCGGGTAACCGATGCGCAAATGGAAAACGGGCGCATCACCTCCGTGGTCTGCACCGATGTACTCAGCGGCAAAAAAACGCGGTTTCACGCGCGCCTGTTTTCGGATTGCAGCGGCGATGCCACGCTGGCGCGTCTGGCAGGGTGCCGGACGATGTACGGCAGAGAATCCCGCGACCGCTTCGGTGAAGGGCTGGCTCCGTGGAAAGCGGACCGTCTGGTGATGGGACATTCATTGCGCTGGTATACCGAAAAAACCACCGCTTCCGTTTTTCCGGACATTGACTGGGGACTTGAGTTTGACGACGACACCTGCCTGAACGTCTACAACGGCGACTGGGAGCAGGAAACGGGATTTTCGCGGAATATGGTGGATGAAATTGAATTTATCCGCGATTTCGGTCTGCGGGCGATTCTCTCCAATTGGAGCTATCAGAAAAATCATTATAAGCACAAGGAGGCTTTTGCCGATTACGCGCTGAAATGGGTCTCTCCGATCGGCGGCAAACGGGAAAGCTACCGTGTGGAGGGTGACTATATTCTTCATCAGCAGGATCTGGAGGAATTGCGCCCGCACGAGGACGGCACCGCCTGCATGACGTGGAGCATTGATCTGCACTATCCCGAACCGGACAATGAAGCACGCTTCGGCGAGGCGTTTCGCTCCTTTGCATATCATCGCGGGCTTTCCGCTCCGTACCCGGTGCCGTACCGCTGCCTATATGCCAAGGATGTGAAGAATCTGTTTTTGGGCGGTCGCATTGTGAGCGCCTCTCATGTGGCGTTTTCGTCTATCCGCGTGATGCGCACACTGGGCGAACTCGGCGAGGTGGTCGGCATGGCAGCGGGTGTGTGCAAAAGAAACGGCTGCGAGCCGCGGGATGTGTACGAGAGCCATCTGTCCGAACTGAAGGAAGCACTGAAGCGGGGAATTACCGTTCCCCATGCGTTCGGCTGCGGGTACGGCGCGCACGAGGCGTATCATTTTAAGGATGTCGGCTGGTTTTATCTCAATCATCCCGAAGACCGCATCACCGATCCGGAAAAAATCCGAAAATTCAAACGCGGCATTGCGTATCTCGGAATCGAGCATCAAAATTCCTTGCCCGATTGGTTTGTGAAGGAAGAATGAAATCGGTTTTCCGGTGGCGGTTTATGTGTGAAAAATTGCTCGAAGGGGAAAGAAAAGTCACTGCGGCGCGGGAAGTTTTTAACTTCCCGCGCCGCAGCGACTTTTCGGGCATTTGAACTCACCGAGTCCGAAATAAAACCGATCGGCACAAAAGAAAAAAGCCGCGAAATTTCGCGGCTTTTTGGGATTGGACATCAGCCCAATTCTTTCATGTCTTTAATGCCGAGGATGTTCATCACTCCGCGGAACAGAGACAGATACTCTTTGCGGATTTCCTCCAGATAAGCTACACCGCTGTCCTCCAGATGATAGTAGACACGGGTACGTCTCTTTCCGACTTTCACATGGCTATCGGAAATAAATCCCTTATCAACCAAGCGGTACAGAGTCGGATACATGGAGCTTTCCTGCAGAGAATACAGCCCGCCGCTGCGAGCTTCCAGTTCCTGTGAAAGTTGATAGCCGTACATGTCTTCGCTTTTCAAAAGAGTCAACAGAAGAAGTTCTACGCTGCCGCGTTTTACATTGTCCGAAA
Organism: Oscillospiraceae bacterium; assembly: GCA_003445125.1. Classification (GTDB taxonomy): domain Bacteria; phylum Bacillota; class Clostridia; order Oscillospirales; family Ruminococcaceae; genus UBA11540. The sequence continues at coordinate 5,870 of DLVP01000061.1, forward strand.
TCGCCATAATTTTCTCATTCCTTACTTGCAATTTAATTTATGATTTTATTATACATACCTTTTTGTGACAAGTAAATACTATACATAGGTATTTAATGACAGTAAACTATATAAAAATCGGCACGCAAATGTTCGCGTGCCGACGTGTTTAAGCATAATTTTCGTTTTTTGAGAGATGAAAACAGGAAAAATCTGTACAAATATGCAAAGTTTACTGATTGAAAAGGAAAATATATGACAAATAATTACAGATTTTGTTGTAAAAATATTTTTCGATGAGTGAAAATATTTCCGAAAAAATCTCTTTTCACTTATACAGACGATGAAAAATCGAATTTGCTACAAGATTTTGAAAAAAATTTAAAATTTTTTTTCAAAAAATCATTTTACCAGCTGTCTCCAGATCCCGAGACCGTCATCGACCCAGTATACTTCGCTTCCGTCCGTGGTGATGCAAAGCATCAATTCCTCCTGCTGATCCGCCGTCAGATCTTTGGCAAATCGGAAGGAATAGAAGGTTCTGCCGTAGTTTTCGAAGGTGGCGGGAGTATCTGCGGCGACTTCCCCGTCATACTTTGTGCGCTCTTTCAGCAGCTTAGCAATTTCCTCGGGAGTTTTTCCTTCAATCTCAAGTGTGACTGCTTCAAACTTTCCGTTTTTCGGGATGATCAATTCTTCGGAAGCGGCGCCCCAGCGGTTGGTGATCACGAAAAAGCGGTCAATTTCGGAAAGTTCGGTTTTTCCTTCGTTGCAGATGGCAAGCTCATCGTCGAAGAAGCAATAGGTGCGGTAAAGAAGGACACTGCCGTCGAAAGTGAATACGGTGATGTCAGCTTTGTAGTATTCAAGTGCATTCGGTCTTACCAGCGCCAGTGCGGAGGGCTTGCCTTCTTTGACATCGGCAAAGAAATCACGAATCCGATCGGTTTGAAAAGCCGCGGTTGCTTTTTCGGAACTTATTGCCAAAAGCTCCGGTCTTGAATTTATTGCCGAAACCATCTGCGAATCCGGAAAGGCGTTTTGCAGCCACGAGCCTGTTTGTATAAACCCATACGTGTGGGCGAGAAGAAACGCAAAGTCTGTGTGTGTCTTGAGAAATTCCTCCGTTTGTGCGTCGGTAAGATTCTGCACACTTTTCAGAAGTGCCAAATCCACGGAAATTTCGGGTGTTTCTCCGGACGAAACGGTCACTTCCGAAGAAGCAGGATCAGCAGAGGAGGACTTTTCTGCGGACGAAACGGTCGTCTCCGAAGAAGCAGGATCAGAAGAGGAGGCGGAAATGCCGGGATCGCAGGCGCAAAGCGTGAGCGCCGCAAGGAAAATCGGAAGAATCGCGCGGGAGAAAAGTTTTTTCATTATAACACCTCATCATTTTTTTAATTGTTTCAGTATTTTTAATACCGTTCACCTATATAGACGACAAAAAATCAAATTTGCTACAAGATTTTGAAAAAATTTAATTTTTTCAAAAAAACAGGCAGACGAAATCGTCTGCCTGTTCAAAATACGGAATTTTGTTTATTTTACGGAAAACATCAGTTCGGCATAGCTCGGAAGTGGCCAGAATTCGGAAGCGGTCAGTGTTTCGGCTTCGTCCGCGGCACGGCGCAAGGTTTCCATTTTCACAAGCACCTCGTCGCGGCAGAGGTTGGCTTTTTCCAGAGGATCGGTTTCGGCGTGCATTTTCTGCAGGGCATTCTCCAGTTTTTTGGTGTCCGCAAACACGTCGCCGGAAAGGCGGGACAGTGTGCCGATCAGCTCGGTTTCATAGCGGTCATCCGCCGAATACAGCGCCTTCGCGGAAGCGGCATCCGCCAAAGATTTCACATAGCGGCTGATGGCGGGGAGAATCTGTTTTTTTGTCATGTCAAGCATGGTCAGCGCTTCGATGTTGATCAGCTTGCTGTAATTTTCCAGCATGATTTCATAGCGCGAACGGATTTCCGTTTCGCTGAACACACCGTGACGGGTGAAAAGCTCCACGTTCTTTTCCTTCAGCAGGTGGGGCAGGCAGTCGGGCGTGGTACGCAGGTTATACAGTCCGCGTGCTTCGGCTTCCTTCACCCATGCGTCGTCGTATCCGTTGCCGTTGAACAGAATACGGCGATGCTCCTTGATGGTGTTGACAATCAGATTATGCAGATCGTTCTGGAAATCCTGCCCGTTTTCCAAAGTATCGGCAAACTGGCGCAGGGCTTCGGCGACCGCCGTGTTGATCACCACGTTGCAGTCGGCAACGGAGGCGGCGGAACCCGGCATACGGAATTCGAATTTATTTCCGGTGAAAGCAAACGGGGAGGTGCGGTTGCGGTCGGTGGTGTCTTTCGGGAAACGGGGGAGAACGTGTACACCGACTTTCATCTGCACGGTTTCCCTGACGTCATAGACCGTGCCGTTTTCCAACGCGTCGAGAATGGCGCCCAGCTCGTCTCCCAAAAACATCGAAACGATCGCGGGCGGCGCTTCGTTGGCACCGAGACGGTGGTCATTTCCCGCAGAGGCGATGGAAATGCGCAGCAGATCCTGATATTCGTCCACCGCTTTGATAACTGCGCACAAAAACAACAAAAACTGTGCGTTTTCATGGGGCGTTTCGCCCGGCTCCAACAGGTTGACACCGGTGTTGGTGGTGATCGACCAGTTGTTGTGCTTGCC
>DLVP01000214.1:0-2539 GCA_003445125.1 Oscillospiraceae bacterium
AAGCGCCGTGTTCGGCATCCTCCACCAGCGTATCGATAAAACGCTGTTCCACAATCAGGTGAATTCCGGGATAAATCTTTTGAAAGCGTTTGACGATTTCCGGCATCAGATATTGACAGCGCGTCGGGGCAATGCCGACGATAATCGACCCTTCATGAAACGAATGAATATCGCAGAAACGCTGCTGCATTTGGCGTTCGGCATCCAGAATTTTTCTTCCGGTCTCCAGATATACCTTCCCGGCGTCGGTCAGACGAAGATCGCTGTTGGAACGAAAAAACAATTCCACGCCCAATTCTTTTTCCAGCCGTTTTACGTATTGACTCAAGGACGGCTGCGAAACGTTCAATTCGGCAGCAGCAGCCGAAAAGCTGTTTTTTTCGGCAAGCACTTGCATGTATCGAAATTGACGCAGATTCATAATGTTGCTTTTCGACCTCCTTTTCATGCAAAATTATTATGCGATAAATAACATTTGTGTTATGGGATGACGAAAAATTGTTGGGGACTTTTTCAGAGAGAAATCGTCCCGGACAATTTCGGATATTTTACACTTTTTCAAAGAAAGTATCGGGTCTGTTCGGGTCAAATATTTCATTACAGGTCATGACCGTGACCAGATTTTCGGTTTCGGACAAATTGACAATGCTGTGTGTCCAGCCGGGAATCATATAAACCGCCTCAATCTTATCGCCCGATACCTCGAACTCAACCGTCTCGCCGGTATGGATGTTGCGTTCCCGAATCAGCCCGTGACCGGCAACGACGATGAACTGTTCCCATTTGGAATTGTGCCAATGCTGCCCTTTGGTGATGCCGGGTTTGGATATATTAATCGAAACCTGTCCGCAGTCCGGCGTGTGGACCAGTTCGGTAAACGAACCGCGGTCATCGACATTCATTTTCATGGCGTATTTGAATTTTTCGGTCGGCAAATACGAAAGATACAACGAAAACAGCTTTTTGGCAAAGCTTCCGTTCGGCATCTTCGGCATCAAAAGCGTTGTCGGCTGTGTTTTGAATTCCTCCAGCCAATCCACAACCTCGCCGAGTGTGACCGTATGGGTTATCGGTATATAACAATACCGACCGTCGGGTTGTTCTTTCGGAACGGTTCCGTCAAACTCGCAATGCTTTTCTTTGCCCTCCAATAAATCGTACATGCCCTCGATTAAATCGTCAATGTACAAAAGTTCAAGCGTACTTTGGCGGTCGTTGACCGTGTACGGCTCATTGTGCGCTACGCAGTAGCAAAGCGTGGAGACAAACGAATTGTATCGGGGTCTTGAATGTCCCAAAAGATTCGGAAAACGATAAACCGATACCGCAGCGCCCGTATCTTTTGCATATTGCCAAAACAGTTCCTCGCCTGCCAGTTTGCTCTTGCCGTAATCGCCGTTATACCGCCCGATGAGCGTTGCCTGTATGGAAGAGGAAAGCATGATATGCGCTTTATTGTGATACTTTTTCAGCGTGTCCAGCAATACGGAAGTAAATCCGAAATTGCCGCTCATAAATTCCTCCGGATTTTGCGGACGGTTTACACCGGCAAGATGAAAAACAAAATCACACTCCCGACAAAAGTCATCCAGCTTATTTTCGTCCCCGAGGTCGTATTCAAAGATCTTTTCAATGTGAATATCGGGTCGGGTTTTGTTGCGCCCGTCCATCAGGGTTTTCAGATTGTTGACCAAGGCGGTTCCGACCATTCCGCGGGCGCCGGTTACCAGAATTTTCATCAGTATTTTCTCCAAACCATTTTGTTGACCACGTTTACATACCCCTGTATGATGCGAACCACTTTCATGGATACGGTTTCATCCGTATAATCGGGACAGGGTTTGCCCAAAATCCCTTTTTGTTTCATGTCGATTGCCATTTCGGTTGCCTGCAGCAATTCGGCGGTGGTGATACCGGCTAAGATGAAATTGCCGGCTTCCAAGGCCTCGGGGCGTTCGGTGGAAGTGCGGATGCATACTGCCGCAATCGGATGTCCGATTGAAAGATAAAAAGAACTTTCCTCGGGCAAAGTTCCCGAATCCGAAACGATAGCCAGTGCATTCATCTGCAATTTGTTGTAATCATTAAAAACGAGAGGTTCGTTCACGCGTACACGCGGATCCAGCTTAAATCCGCTTTTTTCAAGCCGCTGTTTGCTTCTCGGATGACAGGAATACAAAATCGGCATATCATACTTTTGTGCCAATGCATTGATAGCGGTAAACAGGGAAGTGAAATTCTTTTCGGTGTCGATATTTTCTTCTCTGTGCGCCGAAAGCAGAATATACTGATTTTCTTTAAGTCCGAGACGCTGCAAAACATCGGATTTTTCGATTTTGTCCAGATTTCCGTGCAGTACTTCTGCCATAGGAGAACCGGTCATATAGGTTCTTTCCTTGGGAAGCCCCGTATCGGCAAGATATTTGCGTGCAAATTCCGAATAACAAAGATTGACATCCGAAATAACATCCACAATACGGCGATTGGTTTCCTCGGGCAAACATTCGTCCTTGCAGCGGTTTCCGGCTTCCATATGGAA
>DLVP01000214.1:2630-2821 GCA_003445125.1 Oscillospiraceae bacterium
CGCAGGTTACGCCGAGATTTTCTCCGACAACGGGTACCAAGAGATCCGGACCGAGCTCACCTTTAGCGTTTCTCAATTCAAAATCTTCCCAAAAAACGGTGGAGAGGTTTTTATCCCAGTTTTGATTGTAATAAATCACACAGGTGTCAAAATATTCGCGGCAGCGTTTTATAACCGCCGCCAGACGAATG
>DLVP01000016.1:0-2835 GCA_003445125.1 Oscillospiraceae bacterium
GGCGGAAACGGCAGACTTTTTCGGAATTTCGCCGCTGTGCAAGCGGAAAACCGGAGAACTGTCGGGCGGCGAAAAGCAGCTGCTGAATCTCGCCGCCGTGATGGCGATGCAGCCGAAGGTGCTGCTTCTGGACGAGCCTTTTGCACAGCTTGACCCTGTGGCTGCCGCCAATTTGGCGGACATGATCTTTCGGATCAATCGGGAGTTTCGGACGACGGTCATTTTCAGCGAACACCGTCCCGAATCGCTCTTTATGCGCGCGGATCGGGTGGCGGTGATGGAAAAAGGCAGCCTGCTGTGTGCGGATGCGCCGCAAAAGATAGCAGATTTTCTTTTGGAAAGCGGACATCCGATGCAAAAAGCCCTGCCGCTTTCCGAAAAAATGCGCTTTTTCACGAACCGCAAATTTTCTCTCCCGCCAAAACCGCCCCGAACTTTCGCCACAGACAGCGAACCGAAACCGGTCGCGCGGCGTGTGTGGTTTTCTTATGATAAAAACGACGACGTGCTGAAAGATCTGTCTCTTTCACTTTCGGCAGGCAATTTGTACTGTATTCTCGGTGCCAACGGGTCGGGAAAAAGCACACTTTTGTCGGTGCTGGCAAAGCACCTGCGTCCCTGGGCGGGCAAGGTGACGACGGAGGCAAACACGGCACTGCTGCCGCAAAATCCGCAGTCGCTGTTTTCGGCAATGAGCATCGAAGAGGAGCTGCCGGGACAACTCCCCGATTTCTGGAAGCCCTACGCTTCCCGCCATCCTTTCGATCTGAGCGGCGGCGAGCAGCAGCTGCTCGCGTTGGACAAGGTGTTGCTGCTTGCCCCCGATTTGCTGCTGGCGGATGAACCGACCAAGGGACTGGACGCGTTTTCCCGTGAGCAGGTGGGGGCGCGTCTGCAAAGTTGGTGCGCGCAGGGGAAAACCGTGGCGGTTGTGACGCATGATACCGAATTTGCGGCGGAAAATGCAGATTTCTGCGCCGTGATGTTCGACGGGCAGATTTCTGAATGGGAACCGCCGTCGCAGTTTTTCTCCCGCCATTTGTTCTATTCCACACCCGCGTCCCGCCTGACAGGCGGGCGCGCTGTGACGGAAAGAGAGGCATTGCAGCTGTGTCAAGAATGATGAAAACCGTCACAGCGCTTGCGGTGGCGGCGGGCGTGGCGGTACTGGGACTGCTGTCGGTCATGCACGCGAAGAACTATCTTTTTCCGAGTGTTCTCCTGCTTCTTCTGGCAATTCTGCCGTTTTTACTCAGCTTTGAAAAGCGCAAGCCACAGCCGCGCGAGTGGATGCCGGTGGTGGTGATGGCGGCGATGGCAGCGGTAGGACGGGTGCTGTTTGCACCGATTCCCAACGTCAAACCCACAACGGCGCTGATTGTCGCCACTACTGTTGTTTACGGACCGCAGGCGGGCTTTATGACGGGGATGATTGCGGCGTTGGCATCCAATTTCTATTTCGGGCAGGGGCTTTGGACGCCTTGGCAGATGTTCGGCTGGGGGATGGTCGGGCTGATTGCGGGATGTCTGAAAAGATTGTTTGAAAAAAAAATCCCGCTGTGCATCGGCGGCACCTTGTTGGCACTGATGTACAGCTGGTTCATGAATATCTACGCGGCGCTCTCCGTGCCGCAGATTGACTGGCATGGCTTTTTGGCATTGTATGCGGCGAGTGCCTATCTGGATGTTCTCCACGCGGTTTCCACCGGCGTATTTTTGTTCGTGATGGGAATCCCGACCGTGCGGGTGCTTCGGCGCGCTAAAGTCCGTTTTACGGGGAAGGAATAATATGCCTTATGCAGAGGCAAAGCTGAGAACGAACACATCGACGGCGCCCGCTTTCATCAGTGCTTCGGCAGCACTTCTGACTGTGGCACCGGTGGTGACCACGTCGTCAATCAGCAGCACGCGCTTTCCGCCGACCACCTTTTCGTCCGCTCGGAAAGCGCCGCGCATATTGCGCAGACGTTTGGCGGCAGACAGAACTTTCTGCGGAGCGGTTTCTTTGACCTTCACCAGTCCTTTCGGAGAAAACGGCAGATTGAGATTTTTGGCAACCAGTTGTGCGAGAATTTCGCTTTGGTTGAACCCACGCCGCTTTTTCTCGGTTTTGGTCATGGGAATATCGACCACGAGATCCGCCGAAAAGTAGGCGACGGACTGACGCGCCGCGTCCGCCAACAATATTCCCGCTTTGCGGCAAACGGTCAGACTGTGCTTATACTTGATGTTCCAGACCGATTGTCGGACAACGGCGGTGTAGCGGTAGAGGGACAAACAGTAAAATTCGCCGATGCGGCGGTCGTCAACCGCAAGGCTCTTTTCAAACGCCTTGCGGCAGGATTCACAGAACATTTGTCCCGATTCCACCACTTCAAAACAACCGATACAGCGCGGAGGATACAGAATTTCAAGAGGATTTTTCATGACACAAATGACACTTCCGATAATCACTCTGTGAAAGAGAATGCAGAGTAATGATAAACGCAAAAACAGGAGGCAAAAACCTCCTGTTTTTCCAAATTATAACACTTTGGAAAGGAAATCCTGAAGTCTTGCGTTTTTGGGATGCGCGAAAAATTCTTCGGGGGAGGCTTCTTCCAAAATCCGACCTTCGTCAATGAACAGCACACGGCTTGCCACTTCACGGGCAAATCCCATTTCGTGCGTCACGACCACCATGGTCATTCCGTCGTCAGCCAGTTCTTTCATCAGCTCCAGCACTTCGCCGACCATTTCGGGGTCGAGCGCTGAAGTCGGTTCGTCAAAAAGCATCACTTCGGGGTTCATCGCAAGCGCGCGGACAATGGCAATACGCTGTTTCTGTCCGCCGGA
>DLVP01000016.1:2862-7427 GCA_003445125.1 Oscillospiraceae bacterium
TGGGAGGGATAAGCGTTGGCTTTTTCCTCCAGCCCGATTCGTTTGAGCAAAGCCATGGCGCGTTCGTTCGCCTGCGCTTTGGTCATCAGTCCGAGCTTGACAGGCGCGAGCGTGATGTTTTTGAGAATGGTCAGATGCGGGAAAAGGTTGAAGTGTTGAAAAACCATTCCCATTTTGCGCCGAACCATGTTGATGTCACATTTCGGATCGGTGATTTTCTGTCCGTCGATAAACACATCTCCGCAGGTTGGACGCTCCAACAGATTCAGACAGCGCAAAAAGGTGCTTTTTCCCGAACCGGACGGTCCGATGATGACGATTTTTTCGCCTTTTTTGATTTCGTAGTCGATACCTTTCAGTACTTCGTTGTCTCCGAAGCTCTTTTTCAGTCCTTTAACGGTGATCACTCTTGCGCAGCCTCCTTTCCAGCTTGCCTACAAGCCACGTCAGCAGCATGACCATGCCGAGGTAAACCAACGCGACAAAAATCAGCGGCATAAACGCCGAGAACGTCTGTCCGCGGATGGATTCGCCCGCCTTGGTCAGATCGCGGATGCCGACGTAACCGGCAACCGAGGTTTCCTTGAGCAAAGCGATGAACTCGTTGAGCAGGGCAGGCAGGACGTTTTTAAACGCCTGCGGGATAATGATGTAGGTCATAGTCTTGATGTAGCCGAATCCCAGACTGCGTCCGGCTTCCATCTGCCCGGCGTCAATGGAAGCGATGCCCGCGCGGATGATTTCCGCGACATAGGCACCGGAGTTGATGCCGAAGGTGGCAATGGCAACATACAGAGAATTGCGCACATTTGCCATGATAATCAGATACATGATCAGCAGCTGAACCACCACAGGGGTGCCGCGGATGACCGTCAGATAAATTTTGCACAGCGCGTTGAGAAACGAAAGCACGCCTTTCCCGAAGCCGTGCAGATCGTCGGCGGTTTTGTCGTAAGAAGAGCGGATCGTCGCCACAAGGACGCCGATCACCACGCCGACCAGCAGGGCAAAAACCGTGATGATCAGTGTGTTTTTCAGTCCGGTCGTCAACAGCTTCCAACGGTTTTTTTCAATGAAGTTCAGAATGAAATCCGCCTTCACGCTGTCAAACCACGTCATGATATTTTGCCACAGTTGTTCCATTGGGTTCATCCTTTCCGAGGAAAAATGGGGAAAGGCAGGACGTCAGGCGTCCTGCCTCAGGGAGTCGGAAGGGGTCAGTTCGCGGGGATGTATTTGTCAACAATTGTCTTGACAGTGCCGTCGGCAATCAGTTCTTCCAGGGCGGTGTTGATCTTTGCAAGCAGCTCGTCGTTGTCTTTGGCAACGCAGATGGCATAGTCTTCATCGGCATAGGAAGCGTCCAGAATGCTCAGACCGGTGTTGGCGGCAACATAGGATTTTGCAGGCTCTTTGTCGATAATCACGGCATCAATCTTGCCGGCAACCAGTGCTGCGGTAGCATCCGGACCGTTCTTGTATTGAACGACTTTGTCAGTGCCGTAATCTTCGGAAGCATAGATGTCGCCGGTGGTGTTCTGCTGAACGCCGATGAGGATGCCGTCTTTTGCGAGATCGTCAAGGCTTGTCACTTTGCCGCCGTCTTTCACGATGACAACCTGAACACCCTTAGCATAGGAAGTGGTGAAGTTTACACTCTTGAGACGGTCTTCGGTGACGGTCATGCCTGCCATACCGAAGTCAATCTTTCCGGTCTGAACGGAACCGAGGATGGCGTCAAAGTCGATGTCCTGGATTTCCAGCGTCATGCCGAGCTTTTCTGCGATCTTTGCCGCGATTTCCGCGTCGATGCCGACGATCTTGTCACCCTCTACATATTCATAGGGCGGGAAGGTGGCGTTGGTTCCCATGATCAGTGTGGTCTTTGCGGTGGTTTCTTCAGAGCTTTCTTCGGAATTTGCTTCGGAAACCACAACTTCGGAACTCCCGGTTTTGTTGTCGTTGGTCGAAGAAGTGTTAGCTGTGCTGTCGCCGCAGGAAGCAAAAGCAAAGGTAAGGGTCAGTGCGGAGAGCAATGCGAGAATCTTTTTCATTTTCTTTTCCTCCAAATTTTCACACGTGTTCGTGTTGTTGATGAGTATAATTATACACGTTTTTTTGCATAATGCAAGAGGAAATTGCGAAAAAATGAAAGAAAATTCAATATTTATACATTTTCACAGAACCAGACCTTCGGAAGCCAGCAATTTGTGCATATCGTCGAAAAGTGGCGAGGTGACGACGTGTTCCTGCCCGTCCGACGGGGTGATAAAGCGCACCTGACGGCAGTGCAATGCGTGCCGCAGGAGGATCGAATGGTTTCCGCCGTACAGTTCATCGCCTACGAGCGGATGCCCGATGTGGGCAAAATGGACGCGGATCTGGTGGGTGCGGCCGGTTTCCAGATGAATACGCACGTATGAATATTCATTGCTTTTGCATAAACATTCATAATGCGTGACTGCCCGCTGCCCGTTTTCCATCACTTTCCGCGTGATTTCCCATTCGTGATCCCGCCCGATCGGGGCATCGATGCAGCCGTTGTCGTCCACCTTCCCGCAGACAATGGCACAGTATTCCTTTTGCGTGGTTTTTCCGAGCAGGGAAGCGGTCAGTTGGTTTTTTGCCACTACCACCAGTCCCGAGGTGTCGCGGTCGAGACGGTTGACACAGCGAAAGGTCAGCGTTTCTCCGCGTGTTTTCATCAGCGTGGCAAATGCGTTGGCAAGCGTGTCATCGGGGTGCAGCTTGGATGGATGGCAGGGCATGAACGGCGGCTTGTCGAACACGATGACGTCCTCGTTTTCAAACGCAATCGGCACGGCGGTGTCCAGAAGCGGCACGTCTTTTTCTTCGTCCCGGAGGCGAATCACCAGCTTGTCAGTTTCATGCAAAGTGACGACCACGAACACGTGTTTTCCGTTCAGACGGATGGCATCCGTGTCCTTTTTGATGCGGATGATCTGTCGGGTGGAGTATCCGTGAATTTTTTTGAGAAAATCCTTGACCGTCATTCCGTCGTATGCTTTTTCTATATGATATACCGCTTCATACATGGTGCTTGAGTTCCTCCGCGGCAATCGGACGCAGGGTGCTTGCCAGATAGAGCGAGCCGCAGAGAATCACGGCGCGGTCGTGTCCCGCCGCATTCAGTGCCTTGCGGACGGCAGCTCGCGGGTCGTCAAAGGCTTCGGCATCGGTGTAGGCAGCGGCGCACCCGGCAAGGGTACGGCAGTCCAGACGGCGCGGGTTGTCGGGGGTGACGGCAAAAAACTTTTCGGCAAGCGGAGCAATTTCCCTGACCGCTTCATGATAATCCTTATCCGCCAGCATCCCCATCACAAGAATCGGTTTTTGCGGCAGCTTCCGGATGCTGTCACAAAGGGAAGCAATGCCGGAAGGATTGTGCGCGCCGTCCACGATGACGGGCGGATCGGAGGAAAGCACCTCCATGCGTGCGGGAAAGACCGTTTCGGAAATGCCGCTTTCGATTTGTCCGTTTTCCAGCGTGAATCCCTGTGTCCGCAGACATTTGAGGGCTTCCACGGCGGTAACGGCGTTATAAATCTGATGTGTTCCCAGAAGTCTGGGCGTGAAATTCATGCCGTCATAGGTGAAGGACAGGTGAAAAAGACGGTCGTCGCAGATGTGAACGGCAGCGGCGGAGGGAAGATGCAGCTTGCAGCCTTTCCGCGCGCACTGCTCCATAATAACCGCCAATACGCCGTCTGTTTGCAGCGGATAACTTACCGCAGGACAACCATTTTTGAGGATTCCGCATTTTTCAAACGCAATTTTTTCCACCGTGTCTCCCAAAATTTTGGTGTGATCCAGGCTGATGGAGCAAATCACCGACACCAGCGGTTTTTCAATCACATTGGTGGCATCAAACCTTCCGCCCATGCCGACTTCCAGACATACAACGTCACAGCATTTTTCGGCAAAAAAACAAAACGCGGCGGCAGTGATCAGTTCAAATTCCGTGATCTGCTTCCCGTCACGCTTCATGGCTTCGTAATGCGGCAAAAGATCGCCGACAATACGGCACAGATCGTCCTTGGAAATGTACTCGCCGTTATATTGGATTCTCTCGCGGAAATCGACCACAAAGGGAGAAATATAGGTTCCCACACGGTAGCTTGCCGTTTTCAGCACATGGGAGCAATACATGGTCACCGAACCTTTGCCGTTGGTGCCTGCCACGTGAATACAGCGGCAGCGGTTCTGCGGATTGCCGAGTCGTTCGAGAAGCTCGCGGATGCGCTCCAGACCCGGGCGGGAACCGAAGCGGTCAAGAGAATGAATAAAATTCAGTGTANNTCGTAATTCATGAACAAAAGCCCTTTACAGCAGATTCATCCCGTTGATGTTGAGTTTGAAACGGATGTTGAGAAATTCCGCCGCCCGTTTGCACAGGAGCATACGGTTGAGAAAAATTTCAAAATAATTGACGATCGAAGAAATTTCGGTGTCGATCGTGATGCTCAGCTCAATGGAACGGTTGCCGTCCGTGAAGTGCAGGTCGGATTCCACGGCGGCAAAGTTCACGCGGTCGTGAATATCAA
>DLVP01000067.1:0-124 GCA_003445125.1 Oscillospiraceae bacterium
AGTTCTCCGTGGAAAATGCATAAAAGGTAACATAACGAATGCCATATTTCAGGCAATAATCACACACATCCTCGAACACTTTCGCGCCCGCTTTATGTCCCGCTTGCCGCGGCAAACCGCGTTT
>DLVP01000067.1:181-6551 GCA_003445125.1 Oscillospiraceae bacterium
TGGAATTCCTCCGTTGATTTTAAATCATCCTATGCCGCCGATTCGGTGACATAGGATCATTTAAAATCATCCGTCGGAACGGGATTCCCGTTCCGACGGGATATTTTCGTCAGATAGACATGATTTCTTTTTCTTTTTCGGCAACCATTCCGTCGATGGTTTTTCCGTATTTATCCGTCAGATCCTGCACGTCCTTCTCGGCGGATTTCAGGTCGTCCTCGGTCATGATTCCTTCCTTTTTGTCCGCTTTGAACTTTTCCAGTCCGTCGCGGCGAACGGAGCGGATTGCCACCTTGGCATCCTCGCCGAGTTTCCGGATTTCCTTGCAGATTTCCTTACGGCGATCCTCGGTCAGCGGCGGGAACGCCAGACGGATCACACTGCCGTCATTGTTCGGATTGATGCCGATGTCCGAAGCAAGAATTGCCTTTTCGATCGATTTCAGCGTAGAACGATCCCACGGCTGGATGACCAGCACGCGCGCTTCGGAAACCGAAACCGCCGCCATCTGGTTGATTTTCGTCGGTGTTCCGTAGTAATCCACCGTGATCCGATCCAGCACAGCGGGATTCGCACGTCCGGCACGGATAGCCGCAAAATCGTTGGACAAAACATTGATGGTCTTGGTCATTTTCTCGTCAATCGGTTTGTAAATGTCTTTCATATCTTATGCCTCCTTGACAATAGTTCCGATATTTTCGCCTTCCAGCGCCCGGACGATATTGTCCGGATCCTGCAGGCTGAACACCAGCAAAGACAGATGATTGTCCTTGCACATAGAAGCTGCCGTGCTGTCCATGACAGCCAGCCCGCGGCTGAGCACCTCGGAAAACGTCAGCGAATCAAAACGCTTTGCCTCGGGAAATTTGTGCGGATCGCAGTCGTAAACACCGTCCACCATGGTCGCTTTGAAAATGATATCGGCATTGATTTCCGCTGCACGCAGCGTTGCCGCCGTATCCGTGGAGAAAAACGGATTTCCCGTTCCGCAGCCGAAGATCACCACATTGCCGTCCTCCAGATGCTTTACCGCCGCATCTCTGGTGAAGGTTTCCGCAAAAGCGGGCATATCCAGCGACGTCATCACCTTTGCGGGAACACCGAGCTGCTCCAGTGTATCCTGCAGCGCCAGCGAATTGATGACCGTAGCGAGCATTCCCATATGATCCGCACGGGTTCGCTCCATCGTTCCGCCGGAACGTCCGCGCCAGAAATTGCCGCCGCCGACCACGATTGCCACCTGCGTACCGAGTGCCGTGCATTTCTTTATACTTTCGCAGATCCGAGTGACAACATCAAAATCAAAACCGGATTTCAGATCTCCGGAAAGCGCTTCGCCGCTCAGTTTCAGCAAAATTCTTTTATACTTTACAGCCAAAATATTTCCTCCTGCCCCTCTAAACTATCAGTTTCTATTTTACACTATCTGCGAAAATATGTAAAGGGGTGTCCGGAAATTTTTTGAAAATTGAAATTCCGGACTTTCCTCTTGTATTTGTGAAAAAAATGTTGTATACTAATTCAATATAGGTTCTTATGACATTCCTATCAACAGGAGGTACTGTCGTGAACAGTCACATTCTGGATCAAATCGAAAAAATGCTCCCCACTCTTTCCAAAAGCCAGAAACGAATTGCCGATTTTGTCACGAGTCATTATGAAAAAGCCTCGTTTATGACCGCCTCGGCACTCGGTGAAGCGGTGAACACCAGTGAATCGACCGTGGTACGCTTTGCCACACTTTTGGGGTTTGAGGGGTATCCCGAATTCAAACAGGCTTTACAGGAAATTGCCAAAAACAAACTGACGGCGGTTCAGCGCATGGAAATCACCTCCCAGCACTGGAGCGAACAAAATCTTCTGGACAGCGTACTTACCTCCGACATCGAAAAAATCCGCATTACGCTTGATGAAATCGATCGGGAGGCGTTCGGCAAAGCCGTGGATCGGATCACTGCCGCTCACCGTATTTATATTATCGGTGTTCGCAGTTCATCCTCCCTTGCCCGTTTTCTTTCGTTTTATTTTAATCATATTTTCGAAAACGTCTATCTGATCGAAACCACCAGTGCCAGCGAAATGTTTGAACGCATCATGCGTATCGAAAAAGGCGATGTGATGATCGGAATCAGCTTTCCGCGGTATTCCTCGCGAATTTCCAAGGCGTTTTCCTATGCCAAGGATCGCGGTGCCACCGTCATCGCCCTGACCGACAGCAACGCGTCTCCGATTGCCGAAAACGCCGATATCGCCCTGCTTGCCAAAAGCGACATGGCTTCTTTCGTGGATTCTCTCGTTGCCCCGCTCAGTCTGATCAACGCACTTATTGTTGCCGTGGGAATGAAAAAACAGCAAGAAGTCACTCAATCGCTGAACACGCTGGAGCGAATCTGGCAGGAATATGACGTATATCAGGATTTGGGGAAAAAATCATGAATTCCTATGATCTTTTAATTATCGGTGCGGGTCCCGCGGGGTGCATGGCGGCAATTACCGCCGCCGAAAACGGGAAGCGTGTACTGTTATTGGACAAAAACGAAAAAATCGGACGAAAATTGCTGATCACCGGAAAGGGTCGCTGCAACGTCACCAACAACTGCGATGTGCGCGAATTTATCCGCCATGTACGAACCAATCCCCGTTTTCTTTACAGTGCACTTTCGGCGTTCACCCCCGACGACACCATTGCTTTTTTTGAAAATGCCGGCGTGCCTTTGAAAACAGAACGCGGAAACCGTGTGTTTCCCGTCTCAGACAAAGCATCCGACATTGTGGACGCTTTGTACCGCAAGCTCCGATCTCCCAAAATCACCCGCAAAACGGCAGCGGTCGAACGCATTCTCTGCGAGGACGGCAACGCTGTCGGAGTAACTGCCGACGGCGAAAATTTCTTTGCTGAAAATGTCCTTCTGGCAACCGGAGGGAAAAGTTATCCTCTGACCGGCTCCGACGGCAGCGGTTACCGTCTTGCGCAGCAGCTCGGTCACACCGTCGTGCCGCTTCAGCCTTCGCTGATTCCCATCGTTGCCAAAAACAGTTGGTGCAAAGAATTACAGGGACTGTCCCTGAAAAACGTGACCCTTACATTGACAAAAAAAGGGGCTGCCAAGCCCGTATTCTCCGAACTCGGCGAAATGCTGTTTACTCATTTCGGAATTTCCGGACCTTTGGTTTTAAGCGCCAGCTCCTGCATGAATATTCGCGAGCTTCCGGAATATCGTATAGAGATCGACCTGAAGCCCGCACTGAGCGAAAAACAGCTGGACGACCGCCTGCTTCGCGATTTTCAGAAATACCTCAACCGTGATTTGTCCAACGCCCTTCACGATCTGCTTCCGCAAAAAATGATTCCCGTGATTTTGTCCCTCTCGGGGCTTTCTCACGATCTGAAGGTGAATCAGATTACCAAAGAACAGCGCGCCGCGTTGGCAGAAAATCTCAAGCATCTCGCCATCATTCCCGCCGCCTTTCGTCCCATTGAGGAAGCCATCGTGACTGCCGGCGGAATTGATGTGAACGAAGTGGATCCCCGCACCATGCAGTCCAAAAAAATCGGTCATCTGCTGTTTGCCGGGGAAATTCTGGACGTAGATGCCTTCACGGGCGGTTACAATCTCCAGATTGCGTTCTCCACCGGGTTTCTTGCCGCCAACCATTTATAATAGGAGGAATTCTTATGTTTGCCGTTGCTATTGACGGTCCTGCCGGCGCGGGAAAAAGCACGATTGCCCGTACCGTCGCCGAAAAACTGGGATACATTTATGTGGACACCGGGGCATTGTACCGCACGGTAGGCTATCATGCACACGTACTCGGTGTTGATCCAAAAAACGAACCGTCCGTGCTGCAAACGCTTTCTTCGGCAAAAATCCGTCTGCGTCACATCGACGGTCAACAGCGCGTGTTCCTCAATGAAAAGGATGTTTCGGATCTGATCCGCACCCCGGAGATTTCCATGGCAGCGTCCGCCGTTTCCGCGTATCCTGCCGTGCGGAAATTTCTTTTCGGTCTGCAGCAGACGATTGCCGCCGAAAACAATGTGGTGATGGACGGACGGGACATCGGAACCGTAGTTCTTCCCCGCGCCGATGTGAAAATTTTTCTCACCGCTTCTCCCGAAGAACGTGCCAGACGCCGTTTTCTTGAGCTGAAGGAAAAAGGCGTTTCCTACGAGGAAGTCCTGCACGATGTCAAGCAACGGGATCTTCAGGACACTACCCGTGCCGTTTCCCCCCTGCGCCGCGCCGATGATGCGGTACTGCTGGACACCACAAATCTGAATTTTGACGAATCCGTTCAGGCGGTTCTCAATCTTATACATAAGGCGGGCTGAAAATGTTCTATTATTTTGCCAGAGGCATTGCGCGGTTTGTTTTTCATCTTTTCTATAAAATCGAATACATCGGGAAGGACAACATCCCCGAAGGCGGCGGCTATATCGTCGCTGCCAATCACCGCAGTCTTGCCGATCCCGTTTTTATCGGACTTGCCTTCCGTGAACGCCTGTATTACATGGCAAAAAAGGAGCTGTTCGTCTTTCCGCTGAAATATCTGTTTCGCGCGCTCGGCGCTTTTCCCGTGGATCGCGGTGCCGGTGACACCGGCGCTTTGACGGTTGCGGAGGACATTGTGCGGGAGAAGAAAATTCTCGGAATTTTTCCTCAGGGCAAACGCGCAAAAAACAACGAACCCCTGAAACCGAAGTCCGGTGTTGCCGTGATTGCCAAAGTGACAAAGGCGGACATTCTGCCGGTCAACATTTCCTTTTCGGGAAGGCTGCATTTCCGTTCGCGTGTTTGCGTGTCTTTCGGTACGCTCATCCCCTATGCCGATCTGGGAATTGACGAGGAGCACATTGCCACCGTCAAAAACGCCAGCCGGCTGATTATGGACAGAATCAACGAATTGGACCCGATGCAGAGGTGACTTCATGAAAATTCTGACTGCTGAAAGCGCCGGCTTCTGCTTCGGTGTCAACCGCGCGGTGCAGATGGCTGCCGATCTCGCGGACAGCGGAGAAAAGCTCTGCACGCTCGGTCCCATTATCCACAACGAATATGTCGTGAACTCTTTGAAAGCCCGCGGGGTGTTTCCCGTGGATTCGCTGAACGATGTTCCCGAAGGTTATTCGGTGGTCATTCGGTCTCACGGGGTCGGTCAGGACGTTTATGACGAGCTATCCCGCCGCAAAATGGTGTTTCACGATGCCACCTGTCCGTTTGTTTCCAAAATTCATCGCATTGTCTCCGAACAATCCGCGCAGGGACTTCCCGTTTTCATCTGCGGAGACGCAAAGCATCCGGAGGTCATCGGCATTTGCCGCCATGTTTCGGGAGAAGTTCACGTCGTTTCCGGACTGTCGGAGTTGGAAGAGCAACTGCACTTATTGCAATATTCCACAGATGCAGTATTCTGTTTAGCCGCACAAACGACATTTAATACAAAAGAGTGGAATTCCTGCACTTTTTTTCTGAAAAAGTACTATACAAAAGCAAAAATCTTTGATACAATATGTAATGCAACTGCGATTCGCCAAAAAGAAGCAGTTGATTTGTCGAAAAAATGTGATATAATAGTTATTATCGGCGGTAAGCACAGCTCCAATACAAAAAAGCTGGAAGAAATCTGCCGCCCTTACACGCGAACGCTTTTGATTGAAAACGCTTCCGAATTGGACTTTTCAGCGTTTCGCGGCGTTTCTGTGATTGGTGTCACTGCCGGTGCATCGACGCCGGCTGATATAATTAAGGAGGTACAAAAAATGATGAATGAAAATTTGCTTGCGGAGGGCTCCTCATTTGAAGAAATGCTGGATCAGTCTTTCAAGAGTATATATAACGGGGAGAAGGTTAATGCCTTAGTTGTCAGCGTACAGCCCAACGAAGTAATCGTTGATGTCGGAACAAAACACACCGGTTATGTATCTCTCAGCGAACTGACCGATGATCCCAATGCAAAAATTGAGGACCTGGTTAAAGTCGGCGACCATCTGGATCTCGTTGTCCTGCGCGTCAACGATGTCGAAGGCACCGTTACCCTGTCCAAGAAGCGTCTGGAAGCAGAAGCAGGCTATGAAGAAATTGCCGAAGCTGCCGGAACCGACAAAGTCTTTGAAGGCGTGGTTGTTGACGTCGTCAAGGGCGGTGTCCTGGCTCTTGCCAAAGGTGTAAAGGTCTTTATCCCCGCTTCTCTGGCAACCCTGTCCCGCGTGGAGGATCTCTCCACCCTGCTCAAGCAGCCGATCCGCTTCAAGGTGCTGGAAGTCAACCGAGCCAAGAGACGTGCCCTCGGTTCTGCCAAGGCTGTCCTGATCGCTGAAAAGAAAGAAAAAGAAGCGGCATTCTGGGAGAATGTCGAAGTCGGCAAGATC
>DLVP01000067.1:6590-6746 GCA_003445125.1 Oscillospiraceae bacterium
GCGCCTTTGTTGATCTTGGCGGTGTAGACGGCATGGTTCACATTTCCGAACTTTCCTGGAAGAGAATCAAGAAACCGTCCGATGTGGTGAAGGTCGGCGATGTGGTTGAAGTTTACGTCAAAGACATTGACCGCGAGAACAAGAAGATTTCTCTCG
>DLVP01000111.1 GCA_003445125.1 Oscillospiraceae bacterium
ACTTTTTGGGGTCACTTCAATTAAAAGATGCGGCATTTCTTTACTCATTCTCCGGGAAATCGACAATCATGGATTCGTACTCCAAAAAATCAAAGCCAAGGTTTCGATAAAGGCGCACTGCCCCTTCGTTTTCTCTTTCCGCTTCCAGCCGAAAACGTTTCACACACTCGGGGCGCCGTTCGAACAAAGATCGAAAATACGCTTTTCCGATTCCGTGTCCGCGAAACGCTTCGCGCACATACAGTTCCTCCAGCCACACAACAATTCCGCCCGCTTCCTGCGAAAAGGTTTTGGCAAGCAGGGCATAGCCGACGCATTGTCCGTTTTCTTCAAAAATATCGCAAGCGGCATAGGTGTCCCTTTTCATCAGTTCTTCAAATGTTTTTTCTCGGTAAGAAAGCGGGACCGGTTTTATCACGGCGTCTGTCGCGTAAAACTCCTCGGTCATTTTCAGATATTCTTCTCGATCTCCCCGTGTAATTGCACGAATTTTCACTTCGTTTTCACCTTTCCCTTAATCTGAACTGCAACGGCGTTGTTCCCGTGTATTTGCGAAACACTTTCCGGAAAAAGCGCACCTCATACCCTACCCTTGCGGCTACCGTTTCAATCGGGTCTGTACCCTCCGCCAACAAGCGGCAGGCTGCCTGTATGCGTGTTTTTTGAAGAAATTCCGTAAACGTCATGCCCAATTGCTGCTTGAATATACGACAAAAATTCGGTTGTGAAAGATACAATTCCTGTGCCAACTGCGACATATTCACTTCCTGCGCATAGTTTTCCCGTACATACGCCACGGCACGGGCAATGCGCGGATCCGATTTTTCATTTTCCCGCACAATATTCCGCATAGCTTCAATAATAATCTGTAAAAGACAGCTGCGGCTGTATTCCAGATAACCGGGAGATTTCTCTGCAATTTCCTCCAGAATCCGATTGATTTTTTCTTCTATACGATGATCAATATCATCAAAAATAATCGAAGAATCCGGAGTCAACGAATGAAAATTGATCAACGGACTGTACAGTACATCCCGCAACGAGCGGCTTTGCCTAAGGGAAAAATCAATAAAATCCGGTTTGAACAGACAGATCTTCCCGATATAATCTTCGCTTCGGTCAAAAAAACGGTGGAGAATATCAAAATCAATCAAACAATACTGATTCGGCTTCACCGTGTATTCTTTCCCATTGATCATGTGTTTCACCGAACCGCGGCACACATACAGTAATTCATAACAATTGTTCTTATGAACCCCGACGTTGCGTGTATTTCCGTAAATCACATCCATGCCGATGCCGTCGCGTTCCATGTCCTCCAATAATTGCATGCTCATAAAATGCCCCGATTCAGTGTTTCTTCCGATATTCCGACGGAGAGCAGGCACACAATTCATAAAAGTGTCGGTTAAAGCTGGAAAGCGAGCCGTACCCTACCTCGGACGCAATTTCCGTTACGGAACGACCGGTACCGCGCAAAAGCGAACAAGCAGCGGAAACTCGCAGACGACGGATATACGAAACCGCAGTTTCTCCGATTGCTTCATTGAACAATCGGCGCATGGTTGCCGGATGCATATGCGCCCACTTTGCCAGCATATCCGCATCCAATTCTTCTTGGAAATGAGCATTGATATAGGTAAGTACCGCGCTGATCTTGTCCAAATTCGTATGTCGATCTTCAGAATTTGTTCCCCGCGGTAAACGGCTGTGGCGCGCCAAAATTGCGATAAGCAATCCCTGCATACACTCCAATTTATTGGGAAAGCCGCTTTCATATTCCTGCTGTACTTCCTTTACGAGCGAAATGATCGACTCGCCGCTCACAAGAGTACTTTCCGCCTTTGCACATCCGAAAGGGAGCTGTGCATACAGGCTTGGAATTCCTGCCATCAGTTTATCGGCACGAAACGCAAAAAATTGCCATTTGCTTCTTTCATTACCGACGCTGCGTTCCAGGTGTAATTGCCCCGGGTACACCACGGTGACGCATGGGGCATGGAACAACAGCGTTTTTCCGTCAATGAAGAAAATCCCGTTTCCCGAATAACAATATCCGATCTCTATAAAATTATGATAATGCAGTGCATCAACCGGTCCAAACGGTTGATCACGCATTCGCCTTTCTATTGCATACGGATTTCGTGTAAAAAAACCATCGTAGTCTTCTTCCCAAACGGCACCAATTTTCTCTACGCAATTTTGCATAATTCCACACCTTTTTGCTTATTTTCACGCAATTTAGAACTCCACTATCAATATACCACATTTTTCTCTGTTTTCAACACTTTTTTAAAATAAAAATGCCGAAGCGGCAGACAAACTCTGTCTGCCGCTTCAATGTCACTTTTATTTATTCCACCGTTACCGACTTTGCGAGGTTACGCGGTTTATCCACATCACAGCCACGGTTGACTGCCGTATAATATGCCAATATCTGAAGCGGCACCGCCGTCGCAATCGGCATCATGAGATCTTCCGCCTTGGGAATTGAAATTACCCGGTCTGCCACTTCTGCAGGCAAATTCACATTTTCCGGGCACAAAGCAATTACATAAGCCCCGCGCGTCTTGACCTCTTTGATATTGCTGATCATTTTTTCCATCAATTTCTCTTGTGTGCAAAGCGCAATGACGGGAATATCCTTTTCGATCAACGAAATTGTTCCGTGCTTCAGTTCGCCTGCCGCATAGGCTTCGGAATGAATATAAGAAATTTCTTTCAACTTCAGCGAGCCTTCCATTGCCACCGCATAGTCCACACCGCGCCCGATGAAGAACAAATCCTCACAATCGGTGAAAACATGGGAAATTTCTTCCAGTGTTTTTTCAGATTTCAGTACCTCAGCCACCGTTTCCGGAATCGCAAGAAGTTCTCTTGTTAATTCCAACGCACGCTCGGTACTGACGGTCTTGCTGACAAAAGCCAAGCGAATCGCCAACAGGTACATTACCGCCACCTGCACCGTATACGCTTTTGTGCTGGCAACCGCGATTTCGGGACCTGCCCAGGTATACATTACACTGTCTGCCTCTCTGGCAATGGAGCTGCCCACTACANNTATACGCTTTTGTGCTGGCAACGGCAATTTCCGGTCCCGCCCAAGTATAAATCACGTGTTTTGCTTCACGGGCAATAGAGGAACCGACCACATTCACAATTGCCATCGTATCGCATCCCTGCTCTCCTGCAAGACGCAGAGCTGCCAAGGTATCGGCGGTTTCCCCTGATTGGGAAATAACCAAAACCAGATCCTCTTTTGACAAAATCGGATCTCTGTACCGAAATTCCGATGCAACATCTACTTCCACGGAAACTCGTGCCAATTTTTCGATCAGATTCTTTCCGACCAATCCTGCGTGCATTGCCGTTCCGCAGGCAACAATATGAATTCTCCGATATCCCGAAAGCATTTCGTCTGAAATTTTTTCCTGCGAAAAGTCCGGAAGTCCGTCTTTAATGCGCGGCGTCACGGTATTGCGGATTGCCTGCGGCTGTTCGTGAATCTCCTTCAGCATAAAGTGCGCATAGCCGCCTTTTTCAGCCGCTTCCACGTCCCATTTTGCCGTCAGACGTTCTTTTTGAATTTCATTTCCGTCCAAATCGGTTACCGTCACCCGGGTGGGAGTAACGATTGCCAGTTCGTTTTCTTCCATCAGATAATAGTCACGGGTATACCGCAAAATTGCCGGCACATCCGACGCGATAAAGTTTTCTCCGTCCCCCAAGCCCACGATCAGCGGACTGTCCTTACGAATGGCATAAATTGTTTGGGGTTGATCGGAAAACAGGATTCCGAAAGCGTATGCCCCCCGAATTTTTTTGATTGCCTCACGAATTGCCGCCACCGGATCGCCGTGATAGCACGAGTCAATCAATTTCGCCGCCACTTCCGTATCCGTTTGCGATTCAAACATATATCCCTGTGCAAGCAATTCCTTTTTCAGATCCATATAGTTTTCAATTATGC
>DLVP01000114.1 GCA_003445125.1 Oscillospiraceae bacterium
CGCCTGGAGTATAACCAGCCGGTGTACGGACGTGATCAGGCAATCACGCTGAGCGTCAAATATACCGTCACCCAGCAGCAAGTTCTGCCGGTGTTCGGTATGGTGAAGAACGACCACGGCTATGTGGCGGTCATCACCGAAGGCTCCGATGCGGAAATTTCCGCACTGCCGTCTTCGACGAAGAGTACGGCGTATAACCGTGTGGGTACTACATTCACCCTTCGTAAAAAAGACTACTATACCATGGGTGAAGGCAACTGGAACGCCAAGATTCTGACGACCATCGCACCGTATACTTATGAAAGCTCCGATCTGCAGGTAGAATACTTCATGCTGGATCAGGATGACGTCAGCTATGCGGGCATGGCGAGAAGATACCGTGAGTATCTGATCGAGACGCAGAACTTTGAAAAGAAAGACACCTCCGGCAAACTTCCGCTGTTTCTGGAAGTGTACGGTGCTGTCACAAAAGACGGTAACGTGCTGGGCTTCCCGACTGAGGAAACCGTTGCCATGACCACCTATAAAGAGCTGGCGTCGATCCTGCAGGAGGCAAAGAATCTCGGTGTGGATCGCACGGTGGTGGACTATGTCGGCTGGCAGACGGGCGGACCGAATAAACTGGTGCCGACAAAGATGTCGTTTGAAAAGAAATTGGGCGGCAAGAGCGAGTATCAGAATCTTCTGAAAACCGCCGAGGAGCTGGACGCTACGATCTTCCCGCGGGTTGAATTTTTGAAAGTCACCGGCGGAGGAAACGGATACAGCAAATCCAAATTGCTCGCCAAGAACGTCAACCGTACGCCGATCCAAGTGTTTAAATACTTCCTGGGATCGGGAACCAAAGCGTTGGGCTCCACGCCGAGCTTCCTGGTGTCCAATATGCTGTTGGAGGAGATTTACGGCAAGTTCGATAAAGCATACAGCAAATTGGGCATGAACACCCTTTCTTTGGATGCGCTGGTCAATATGCAGTATACCGACTACCGTTCTCACGCGGTCTATGACCGCGGTTACCAGCAGTCGCAGGTTTCGGACATTCTTTCTAAGATGTCTGAAAAAACCTCGCTTCTGCTCAAACAGCCGAATGCGTATGCCATGACCTATGCGGATTACATTTCTTCCGTGCCGTCGTTCTCCAGCGACTATCTGATGGAAGACTACGCGGTTCCGTTTGTTCAGATTGTGCTTCACGGTTGGATTCCTTATTCGTCTCCGGCAATCAGTGCTTCGGGCGATATTGAGGAAGCATTCCTGAAATCGATCGAAACCGGATCGAACCTGTTGTTCACCATCACCGCAAAAGAAACCAGCACGTTGAAGGATTCCGAATATAACTACCTGTATGCGGCGGATTACAGCGTGTGGCTGGATACCGCAGCGGAGATGTATAAGGAGCTCGACGGTATTCTGGGCGACCTTCAGAGCGTGGAGATCAAAAATCACCGTGAAGTTGAAGATCATGTCTTTGAAACCCTGTATGAAAACGGCACGTCGATTCTGGTCAACTACGGCAAGAAAGACGTCACCGTCGATGGCAGAACCGTCAAATCGATGTCGTATGACGTGAAGAAAGGAGGAAATTGATCATGGCTACCGAAACTGTGGCACAGAATGTAGCGGCAACCAAAGCCGAAAAGCCCGCAAAAGCGCCGAAAAAGGTGAAATCGCTGAACCTGCGTCAGCAGGAGGCGAGAGCCGGTTGGCTGTTTATTGCCCCGTTCATCTTCGGTGTGTGTATGTTCTTCATCATTCCGTTGATCAAATCCTTCTGGTACAGCCTTTGCGACGTGGAATTTGTGCTTGGCGGCGCAGAGACAACCTGGAACAATTTTGAAAACTATGTGTATGCGTTCCGCGGCGATAACAACTTCCTTCCGAAATTGAAAACCTCACTGACGGATATCGCATGGCAGGTGCCGGTCATTGTCATCTTCAGTATGTTCATTGCCCTGCTTCTGAACCAGAAATTCCGCGGAAGAGTGTTTGCGCGTGCAATTTTCTTCCTTCCGGTTATCGTCACTTCCGGTATCATCATCAGCATCATCAACGGCGACCAGTATGCACAGCAGCAGGTCGAATCCGGCGGTGCAACGGCAAGTATGTTCTCGGTCGGAAGTATCAAAACAATTCTGGTCAACAGCGGATTCAGTGATGATATGGTGAAACTGTTCGTAACGATTGCGGACAATATCTTCAATATCACCTGGAAATCCGGCGTGCAGATTCTGCTGTTTTTGGCAGGCTTGCAGAGTATTCCCGGACAGTTGTACGAAGCAGCAAAGGTAGAGGGTGCCACCGGTTGGGAAATCTTCTGGAAGATCACCTTCCCGATGATCACCCCTCAGATCGTCATCAATGTCACCTATTCGATTGTGGACTCTTTCACGGATTATAATAACGAAGTAATTCAGTATATTTACCAGTTGGGCTTTAAAGAGATGCGTTACGGATACAGCTCCGCGGTCGCGTGGATTTTTTTCATCTGCATTCTGTTAATCATCGGTCTGATCAACTGGATCCTGTCGAAGTTCACATTCTATATCGGAGAATAAGGAGGAGAGCGTCATGGAAAAAACAGAAAACAAAAAACTCTCGCACCGTTTCTCCGTGATTGTGGAGGACTTCAAGGATGCCGAGCGGCGCAAAATCCGCCTTCGGATTATCGCGCAGGCGCTGATCCGCTTGGTGTGGGTGCTGTTCAGAACCTTCATCATTGTGGGTATGTCGTTCGTCCTGCTGTACCCGATTCTGTACATGATCAGTATGTCGTTCCGTACGATTTCGGATATGTACGATCCGTCGGTCATCTGGATTCCGCGTCATTTCACCATGGAGAATATCAAGGGCGCAATCAAAGCGCTGAAGTACTGGCAGAGCTTGTGGAACACGATCACGCTGGATGTTGTCAGCTCGATTATTCAGGTGTTTGTTTGCGCCATCGTCGGCTACGGCTTTGCACGGTTCAAATTTAAGGGCAAGGGCTTGATGTTCGGACTGGTGATCATGACGATCATCGTGCCGTCGCAGACGATTCTGATTTCCCTGTACGGTACCTATCGTAACTTCAGCCTGTTCGGTATCTTGGATGTGTATAACTGGCTGGGCGGACTGATCGGCGGAGAGAGCTTCTCTCCGGTGTATCTGAGCCTGCTCAACAGTAACCTAGTGTTCTATTTGCCGGCGCTGTTCGGCATGGGCATCCGTTCCGGACTGTATATCTTCATCTATCGCCAGTTCT
Organism: Oscillospiraceae bacterium; assembly: GCA_003445125.1. Taxonomy (GTDB): domain Bacteria; phylum Bacillota; class Clostridia; order Oscillospirales; family Ruminococcaceae; genus UBA11540. The sequence goes on from DLVP01000114.1 coordinate 3,242, forward strand.
TCCGCGGCTTGCCGAAGGAATTGGAGGAAGCGGCGTGGATTGACGGATGCGGAAAGTTCCGCACTTTCTGGAAGGTCATGCTTCCGAACGCCACGGCAGTGTTCGTCACGGTGTTCCTGTTCTCGCTGGTTTGGTATTGGAACGATTATTTCAACTCTTCGATGTTCATCAATAACGTTCCGACGATTTCCACCATGCTGGCAGGACTCAAGAGCAGCGGTCTGGCGGAGGTTGCCGAATCCAGCGATCCGCTGCAGACATCGACGTATGTGCAGGCAGGAGCTCTGCTTTCGATTCTGCCGATGCTGATTCTGTATATGATCTTCCAAAGACAGTTTACGGAAAGTATCGAGCGTTCGGGTATTGTCGGTTAATCCGAAGAGGTGCGGGAAACCGCACCTCTTTTTTGCGCGAAGGGATTGACTTTAGCGGTAAACATGGTATACTTGTAATGTTGTGAAAAGAAGGAAAATTCACTACAAATTGTATAATTTTGTCAAAATTTTATATTTTGTAAATAAAAATCAGTAATGGAGGCGTGCATATGCCGGCAAAAGTTGTCGTCGGTGTCCAGTGGGGCGATGAAGGAAAAGGAAAGATCATTGATATTCTCGCGTCACAGGCGGATGTAGTCATTCGTTCACAAGGAGGAAATAACGCGGGACATACCGTGGAGTATCGCGGAGAGGTGTATAAACTGCACCTGATTCCGTCCGGTATTCTGTATCCCGAAACGCTGTGCCTGATCGGCTGCGGCGTGGTAGTGGATCCCAAGGTGCTGCTGAAGGAAATTGAAGGCTTGCAGGCACGCGGGGTGACCTGTGACAATCTGCGGATCGATCTGCGCGCACATATCATTATGCCGTGGCATATTGCCCTGGACGGCGCGTCGGAAGCCTATCGCGGAAAGAGCGATATCGGCACGACGAAATGCGGAATCGGACCGTGCTATATGGACAAAGCGGAGCGCTGCGGACTGCGCATGTACGATCTGATTCATCCGGAACTTTTTGCGGAAAAGGCAAGAGCCGTTGGCGAATTGAAGAATAAGATTCTCAAGAATGTTTACGGGCAGGAAGAACTGGATGTCGAGGCGATCATCCGCGAGTATACCGCTTACGGCGAGCGCCTGAAAAAGTACGCGGACGATGCGTCGGTGCTGGCGTTTGAGGCGTGCAAGGCGGGCAAGAATGTCCTGTTCGAGGGCGCGCAGGGGACTTTGCTGGATATCGATGTCGGAACCTATCCGTATGTCACCTCGTCTCACCCGGTGGCAGGCGGTGCCGTGATTGGATGTGGCGTGGGACCGACGGTGGTCGGCGAGATCATTGGTGTGGCAAAATCCTACACCACGCGTGTCGGAAAAGGACCGTTCCCGACCGAACTGCTGGATGAAAAGGGCGAGGAAATCCGTCAGCGCGGACATGAGTTCGGCACGACGACGGGACGTCCGCGCCGTACCGGATGGTTTGATTCGGTGATTCTGCGCCATGCCGTGCGCGTCAACGGCTTGACGGGCTTGGCAATCAATAAGCTGGATACACTGTCGGGAATCGGCAAATTGAAGGTTTGTGTGGCGTATCGGTATCCGGACGGCACGGTAACGGAAAACTATCCCGCTACGCTGGAAATGCTTGCGGATTGTGAGCCGGTGTACGAGGAAATCGAGGGCTTCGATGAGGATATCAGCGCTTGCCGCAGCTATGAGGAGCTTCCGGAAGCCTGCAAGCGGTATATTGCCCGCTTGGAAGAACTGTGCGGATGCCCGATCAAAATGGTAGGCGTCGGTCCTTCCAGAGAGCAGAATCTGGTTCGATAAGTCAGTTAACAGAGTAGGGAAAAGAGCGTAAGCCGAAAGGCACAGTGCCGCAGAGACGGGGAGTTGCTCTGCGGACGAACAGTGAAAAACGACGGTTCTTTTTCCGCATCCCGCTGTGTCATAACGATAGGTGAAAAGCACCTTCCTGTGAACAGTGGAAAGGAAGGTGCTTTTTGTTATGTCAAAAATTTTTGCGTCCTGTAAAGAATTGAAAAGCGTGAAGGCGCTGGTGGTCACGGCGATGATGACGGCACTGGGAGTGGTGCTGCATTTGGCGTTCACCGTGCCGATCAACGACCTGCTGATGATCAAGTTTTCCTTTGTGCCGACGGCAATCGTCGGAATGCTGTACGGACCGATCCCGGCGGCACTGTGCGGCGGGATGATTGACGTGCTGTCCACCGTACTGTTTCCGAAAAGCGGCGGAATCATTTTGGGCATTTCGGTGTGTGCGGCGATCAACGCTTTTTTGTACGGTGTGTTTTTTTATCGATGCCCGAAACTCAGCCTTTGGCGGGTGCTTCTTGCGCAGACGGTGCGGTTTTTGCTGGTTACGATGCTTCTGATGCCACTGGTGCTGTCGGTGTCGTTCGGGACGCCGTTCTGGGCGACGGTCAGCGCGCGGCTGGTGAAAATTCCGGTGACACTGATTGAAACCGCCATCCTGTATGTCGTGTTGAACGGAATGAAAAGAATAACCAAAAATAGCTGATTTTTTTAAAAATCAGCTATTTTTGTGTACTTTTTACCTTTTCGCTTGCAACTGCGAATGCGATTTTTTATAATGAAAGTAACATCTGTGTTCGGAGGGATAAGATGAAACGACGATTTTTCCGGTTGCTTGCGATGCTCATGACGGTCGGGTGCCTGTGCGGGTGCAGTCACGACGGGGAAAAAGACCCGCTTGACGGACTGAAGGTGAATCTGATTGCCGATGGGGCGACCGCGTATGTCATTGTCAGAAGAAAAGAAGGCACTGATTACGAGACCGATGTGGCAATCGATCTGAAAAGCAAACTGGAAGGCAGCACCGGTGTCGGAGTGAAACTAATCAATGACACCAAGGAAGAAAACGCCTGTGAAATAAGAGTCGGGTCTGCCCGCGGTGCGAATGACGGCTTGGCGCAAAACGAGTGGTATGTCGGGCAGAAGGACGGTAAATTGGTGATCACTGGCGGCAGTGATAAAGCCCTGAAAAAAGCCTATGACTACTTTTTGGAAACGTTTCTGCAATGCCGATGGGAAACCAAAGAATTGACGAAAAGGGACGTGATCACGGTGCCGAAAAATTTTGATTATAAGCAGCACTTTTTAACAGCGGAAGAATTCTATGCGCAGTCCGTGCTTGAAAAATATCCGGAATATCCCGAGGAGATCATGCCGCGGAATTATGACTATACCGTGCGCGTGACCCAGGGCGAAGTGACCTACGAGCTTCCCGTGTATGATAAGGTGCTGGGGAGCAACTATTTCAGCAACGTTTATAACGGTGATCAGCACCGCCGCTTCTGCGAGTTTGCGTTTTCGGGAGAACCCGTGACGGTGGAAGTAACGGTAAATATGGATTTCGACCGTTACAGCATTATTCCCGCATCCAAAGAAATTCCGTCCGCAGTCAACGGCAATGTGATTACCTTTACGGTCACCGAACTGCAGAATACCATGGTAAAGGTCAACGGCAACAAAGACACGCTGCTGGCGATTTTTGCCGAAAAACGCGAGTATGAGGACGACCTTCCCGATCGGACAAGCGGCGGCGTGCTGTGGTTCGATGCAGGCTATCATGAAGTCGAAGGCGGGGAACTCAACCTCACCGACGGACAGACATTGTACCTTGCGCCCGGTGCAGTGGTGGCGGCACGCGTGAGTATGCGCGGAAAGAATATCCGCATCTGCGGACACGGGTCGCTTCTGGAGCCAAGCCCGAACCGCACTCCGATCGGAGAAGTCAGATACATGTGCGATATGCAGGGCAGTGACCTGAGCATTCGGGATGTGAAATTTTTGGACGCCCATACGTTCAATATCACCATGACGGGATGCAGCCGCGTGACGATCGATCGGATCAAGGTGCTTTCCAATCAGATTTCCACCGACGGACTCTCCTGGTGGGGAGGAAACCGCGATATTCGCGTCACGAACAGCTTCTGGCACGTGTCGGATGACGTGTTCGTGGTCGGCGGCGACTGTCACGGGGAAAACCTGGTGGAAAACTGCCTGGTCGGTTCGGATTACGGTATTTTCACCGTCTGCCTGTCCGATGAACCGGTGGTATTCCGCAATGTGGATGTGTTCCGAGCGGGAAGAATGTTCAAAATGGTGCCCGCCGAGGATGAAAAGATTTCGGATACCGTGACGGAGAATATCTGTGCCGAGGACGTCGATGACCACTATACGCTGTTCGGATTTGAAGCGGGCAATACGCGCCTGCGTCGATTTGTGCTGAAGAATTTTGCACTGGGCAATCCGGGCACTCTGATGGGCGTCGGCGCTTCTGTCGAGAATATTGATATTACGCTTGAAAATGTTTGGAACGGAACCCGGCACTTCACGGCGCAGTCACTGGAACAGGAGATAAAAAACGAAAGCTATGCTTATCACGATCGGGACGGCGCAGATGCCGCGGCTGCAAAGGCGGGAACACGCCGAGATACGGTTCTGTCCGCCTATGTGACGCCGAAGGTATATGTTGCTGATCTTCCCGTGCAGACAAAAGTGCTTCCGTTTGTGCAGGACAATACCGTGTATGTTTCGGTCAGAGAAGTGGCAAAAGTGCTGGGATACACCGAAATTGAGCAGACCGAGGATGCACTGACGATGAAAAACGGTGATCGGAAAATCACTGTCAGAGCGGAAAACGGCAATGTGCGGAAAGAGGACCGCCTGATGGTGCCGCTAACGTACTTTGAGGAGACGTTCGGAACAAAGGCGACGTATGATGAAAAGACCAAAACCGTGCGGATAGCATCCCCCTCCCGCGGCGGAAATCTTCTGAAAAACGGCGATATGGAGCAGGGCATGACGCGGGATTGGATCACCCGTTGGTTCTCGCCGATGTACCTGTCCGAGGACGCGCAGGAAGGCAATTATTCCATGCACGTGAAGGTAACGCCGACCTCTTATCTTCCGGGAAATGCCAACGGAATTTACCAGGATGTCGCCGATGTGCTTCGCCTGAACGGACGCGGAACCTATCGATTGACCGCATGGGTGAAGAAAGCGGAAGCGGCTTGCAACAGTACGGAAATTGAACTGGGTATCACGGCGGGCTACGGACCGGAAGGAGGACAAAGCGTGCGCAAGGCGCTGACGGACGAATGGCAGAAGCTGGAATACGTGTATGAATATTCCGGAAATCCGTCCGCACTTTCGGTGATGTACTTCTATGTCGGTTATGCCGACGGTACCGAAAAAAGTTATCTTATCGATAATATGTCAATGGAAAAAATCGGATAAAACGAATTTTTTTCGGTCAAATCCCTTGAAAAAAAACGGTTCATGGGGTATACTAAAAGAGATTTATAATGAGTGGAGGGATCCGAAGATGCAGGAACCGACGATTGCGTTTTCGTTGTACGAGGATAAAGAGAAGGAAATCAAGAAGATTCTGACGGAAGTGTACGATGCGCTGAAGGAAAAGGGATATAATCCGATTAACCAGATCGTCGGGTATATTCTGTCCGAGGATCCGACGTATATCACCACGCACCGGAATGCGCGCAGCCTGATCCGCAAGATCGACCGCGATGAACTGTTGCAGACACTGGTGAAAAGCTACCTGCGGTAACAAAAGCCGAAAGGCGCCCGAAGATTTTATCTTCGGGCGCCTCAGCTTGTCAAAAAACTTTA
>DLVP01000204.1:0-3715 GCA_003445125.1 Oscillospiraceae bacterium
CCTGATCGGATATCAACTCTAATCCCAGTTTTTCAATGGATGTATCGGACAGCTTCACCTGAACCGGCAGGTTGCGCACTTCGGATTTTGCTTCCGGATTGATTCCCACCACCACGATGACCCATGCCATGACAGCGATTACAAAGGACACGATGCGCACGGCATGATCGCTTTCCAACAAATTCTTTACTTTCATAACCTGCTCACCCCGATCAAGCTTCTTTGTCCTTTTTCTTTCTGAATTTCAGTTTCTTATTGATTTCCTCGGTCGGCACGTTTTTTTCCGAATCGGTAATCAATTCTTTTTTCAAATACCGACACAGCGTTTCCCGATCGTAATTTCTTGTCAGCACCCCGTTTTTCGCCACGGAAATTTTTCCCGTTTCCTCGGAGACCACCACGACCACGGCATCGGACACCTCGCTGATTCCCAGCGCCGCGCGGTGACGTGTGCCGAGCTGTTTGCTGATTTCGTTATTCTGCGACAACGGCAAAAAGCACCCCGCCGCATACATCCGACAGTCGCGGATAATCATTGCACCGTCATGAAGCGGTGTGTTCGGAAAGAAAATATTCCCGATCAGCTCCACCGACATCTGCGAATCGATCACCGTACCCGTCTTGATAATCTCGCCGAGTTTTGTTTCCCGTTCAATTACCATCAGCGCTCCGGTTTTGCTTCCCGAAAGCACCACGGCGGCGTTGGCGATAACATCAATGCACGCTGACATCTTTTCTTCCTTTTCTTCGGAAGAATCGATATGAGAACCGAAAAGATTGATCTTTGAAGAAATCCGGCTTCTTCCCATCGTTTCCAACGCACGGCGGATTTCCGGCTGGAACACAATAACAACCGCAAGCAAACCGAATTGAAAAACATTTACAAACAACCAGTTGATGGTTTTCAATTGCAGAATGTAGGAGACAAAATAAGCGGCAATGAGCACCAAAATGCCCTTGACCAGTTGTCCCGCACGGGTTTCCCGCGCAAGCAAAATTCCTTTATACACCAAATAGGCAACCAACAGAATATCCAACGCATCGAAAATCCGAAAGGTTTTGATTACGCTGACAAATGCACTGAAAAACGGTGCCAAATGGTTCAACAAGCCCTGCATATACAACATCCCCTGCCATTCACGGTTCTCACTATCCATTTTACCATAGAATGCGGAATATGCAATCTATTTTTTACTGTTTTTTTATAAATTTTTTATTGCGCGGCACAAAGCATCGGCTTCCCGCAGCGTGGTGAACATCGACGGACACAGCCGCGCCGTACCGATTTTCTCTGTTCCCTTTGAAATGTGAGCCAACGGCGCGCAGTGCAATCCGCCGCGCAGCGCAAAGCCGAGATCGCTGAGTTTCTGCACGGTTTCGTTGCTGTCCATGCCTTCGACATTTAAACTTAACACAGGCACGTGGGTGTTTTCGTTCGGACAGGCGGTATACAGTTTCACCCTTCGGTTTTCTCGGAGGTTTCGATAGATGCGGCGCACTACCTGAAATTCATGTGCCGCAATATTGTCGATTCCCACTTTTTCCACGGTTTCGATCCCATAAAGAATCCCGGCAATTCCCACTACATTCACCGTGCCGCTTTCCAGCTTATCCGGAAGCACCTCCGGCTGCGACAGTTCCAACGAACCGCTTCCCGTACCGCCTTCAAAGACCGTATTCAGGCGATCTGCTTTGTCGGTAATCAGCAATCCCGTTCCCATCGGGGCATATAATCCTTTATGCGATGCCACACAGAGAAAATCTATATGATCTCTCTGTACGTCAATCGGCACCACACCGGCACTTTGTGCCGCATCCACCATAAGCAGCAGCTTCCGCGCGCTGCAAAGACGTCCGAGTTCCGTGATCGGAAGACGGATTCCGAACACATTGGACGCATGTGTACAGGCGATCAGTACCGTATTCGGCCGTATCGCCGAACGGAAATTCTGAAGGGTTCTCTCCCGATTTCCTTCCACGACATGAGCGACGGAATAATCAATCACACCGCGGCGTTTCAGTGTTTCCACAGGACGTGCCACCGAATTATGCTCCAGATCGGAAATGATTACATGGTCTCCGGATTTCAGTAATCCTTTCAGCACCAGATTGATGCTCATGGTACAATTGAGTGTAAAAATCACATTTTCCACGTCCGGCGCATGAAAAAAGTGCGCCGCCTTTTCCCGTGCGCTGAAAATCATTTCCGCCGTTTCAAACGACATGGTATGCCCGCTGCGTCCCGGGTTGGCACCGTACCGCAAAAGGGCTTCATTGCAGCCTTGATAGACCGCCGCCGGTTTCGGATAGGTTGTTGCGGCATTGTCAAAATATATCAATTGTCACCCAGCTTTCTATTAAAAAACCGATATCACACCCGTTTGGAATATGATATCGGCAAGGTTCATCTTTCACTGATAGAAAGAATTTTTATATAATTTTTCCTCAAAATTTCTTTTGCCGGTCCGATCTCATCCCGCACCGCAATTCCATATCCGCATCCTCGCCGCGAAAAATGCGGACTGATGCGTTCGACATGCGCACGGATTCCTGCGTTTGAAAGCGCACGATAACCTTTCATGGCAGCGGTCAGGGATTCGACGGAAAGATAGTACACCCGTTCCATCGTGTCATCTCCCTATACGAAAGGTGCCCGGTATCGGAATTCGAGGCTTTACAGAGGCGGCTATTACATGGTATGCCGAAATCGACAAAAGTGTGCGGCTTGCAACAAAAAAAGTTGCACCTTTTTCGGTGCAACTTCATGTGTCAGTGTGTCATTGTGGAATCTGCGTGTTCTGTATCTTTAAAAAGCAACGATATGCACCACAGACCGCCCAACGCTACCAGCGTGTAGACAATCCGACTGATCAACGCGCCCTGTCCGCCGAAAAGCCACGCCACGATATCAAACGAAAAGATACCGATGCTGCCCCAGTTCAAGGCGCCGATAATGACCAATGCCAACGCAATTTTATCGAGCATTCTTTGCATCCCCTTTTATCATATTGCATTTCTATGCAATGTTAGTATGGACGCCGCACGACAAAATATTCATTTGCGGTAATGATCGGCAAGCTCGCGGATTTTTTCAAAACGGTGATTGACACCTGAGCGGGAAAGCGGATTCTTCAACAGTTTTCCCAGTTCACTCAAAGACATTTCGGGATTTTCCAGACGAAGCTGCGCAATTTCCAGCAAATTTTCCGGAAATGCTTCCCATCCTGCCTTTTCCTTCACCAGACGTATGTCCTCCGCTTGTGCCAGCGATGCCGCCACGGTTTTTCCGATATTGGCGGTTTCGCAATTGGAACGGCGGTTGGTCTGATTGCGGATGTCTTTATAAATTTTGATATTCATCAGTTCCATGGCGCTGAGCTTTGCGCCCATGAAAATCATCAGGTCTTCGATACATTCGCTGGATTTGGTGTACACCAGATACTGCTTTTTGCGCATCGTAATTGCCGCCGGTTCGCTGATACGACTGATTTGTTCACAAAGCCGGTACGCCTGATTTTCATCACGTACCGCAAATTCCATGCGATACTCGCGGGTCGGATCAAGCACGGTTCCGCACGCAAGATAAGCCCCGCACAGAAAGAAGGAAAGCTCATCCTGCGAAAAATCCGACAGCTTTGGAAAAACGGCGTCGTCCAAAAAAAACTCCGCAAACACATCCAGCACATCCGAGCTTTCATTCAACTGTGCCGTATAC
>DLVP01000204.1:3745-3959 GCA_003445125.1 Oscillospiraceae bacterium
CCCGCCTGCACGATTGGTACTGACGGAAAGCTCCGGGAGAATCCCGAACACCTCCTGCATCAGCTCGGAAAACACGGTGATCGCTTCAGCACATTCCGTGGAAAAAATAATACGTTTTTGACTGCACTCATTGCAAAAGCACAGCATTCCCAAAAGTTCCGCTTTTTTCAGCGGCATTTTCTTGGCAATGCGCTCTGTCAATTCCGTTTTCAGT
>DLVP01000087.1 GCA_003445125.1 Oscillospiraceae bacterium
AGATGTTTTTTTACTTCCGGAGACCCGCCGATTTTTTGAATCAGGCTCTCTTCTCCGATCGTTGCCAATGTCAGCGGCATCATATTGAAAACTCCTTTTTCACAGGGATTCTGTTTTTCTTAAGTTAGCTCCCGCTAATCATCTATTATAATACCTTTTTGACACGGTTTTGTCAACGGGTTTTTCAAAAATTCTCCTAAAGCTTCTGTTTTTTTAGCAAAACGCCGACGGTTAGCGATTGCTAATCAAAAGGATCAGTCATTTTGCACAAGACCGGCGTCCTGTGCAAACGGTTTCCGGTTTCACAAAGAAAAACACCCCGTGACACGGGGTGTCTGTCATTCTCCGACTTGCAGTTTTGCCAGGCCGCCTTCTGCGGTCTCTTTATACCGTTTGGAAATATCCAATCCGGTTTCCCGCATGACTTCAATGACGTTATCCAGCGAAATCCTGCGTGAATCGCTCAGAAAATCCGCAAGGCTGACCGCATTGATCGCCCGCATCGCCGCAACGGCGTTACGCTCGATACAGGGAATCTGCACCAGACCCTTGATCGGATCGCAGGTCAGTCCGAGGTGGTGCTCAATGGCGATTTCCGCGGCATACTCGATTTTGTCCAGATCCAATCCGAACAATTCGCCCAGCGCTGCCGCCGCCATGGCGCAGGCGCTGCCCACTTCCGCCTGGCATCCGCATTCACTGCCCGAAATGGATGCGTTGGTTTTGATCAGATTTCCGACCACACCGCCCGCCGCCAGTGCGTGACAAATTTCTTCGTCCGAAAAGCCGCGCCGCTGCTGCTCATAATACAGTACGGCAGGAACCACGCCCGCCGCTCCGCAGGTCGGCGCGGTCACCACAGTTTCCGCGGCGGCATTCTGCTCGCCCACAGCAAACGCATAGGCGCAGACCAATCGGTTTTCCCGTGTCTCCGCGCTTTCGTCGATATGGCGGCTTTGAATCAGCTGTTTTGCCCGCCGCCTCACGCCGAGACCGCCCGGGAGAATTCCCGTGGTTTCCAGCCCGGTGCGGATGCTTTTCTTCATACTGTTCCAGATCGTTTGCAGATAGCTTTCGATCTGCTCCCCTTCCGTGCGGTAGACATACTGCCACAGGCGCATATTCTCCTCGCGGCAAAGCGCCGCGATTTTCGCAAAGGAAGCCAGATCGTACACATCCGGCGTTTGCGCCAATTCGGAATTTTCGATCACGATCTTTCCGCCGCCCACGCTCATCACACGTATACGGTCGATTTCTTTTCCGTCGCGGTATGCCAGCAAATCCATGGTATTCGGATGCGGAAGGTCGGCAGTCTTTGTGTCAAACACCACCTCGCAGGGAGTGGGCGCCAACGTCTCGCGCACCACCCGATCGGTGCCGTGTCCCACGCCCGTTTTGGCAAGCGAACCGTACAAAATCACACGGAAAGCCTCTGCCTGCGGATTTTTCTCTTTGAAAATCACGCACGCCTTTTCCGGTCCCATGGTGTGAGAGCTGGACGGTCCGCGTCCGATTTTGTAAAGATCCGTCAATGATTTCATTTTTCCGCCGTGTTTCATAAGCTCCCGCCTTTCAAGCGACCAACCGTTTTTCTTACCACGCGCGCCGAATGTTCGGCGGCACTTCTGACAAAAGTCATATAATCCACTGCCGCATCGTCGAATCCGTCGGAAATCGCACGAATTACCACAAACGGCACTTGATTGACAAAACACACCTGTCCGATGGCGCCGCCCTCCATTTCACAGGCAACCGCGCCGAACTCACGGTGCAGATTCTTTTTTTCCTCGTGCGACGCCACAAAGCGGTCGCCGGAAGCGATCGTTCCCGTCAGCACCCGCAAGCCCTCTTCGCGTGCGCTTTCGCAAACCGCGTTTTTCAGCGTCTCATCGGCAGGAAAATAAATCCGATTGACGCCCGAAACCATTCCCTTGGGATCGCCCAGCGGCGACGTGTCCATATCATGCTGCATGACATTTTCGGAAACTGCGACATCTCCAACCGAAAGCTTCTCGGTCAGCGTTCCTGCCACACCGGTATTGATAATCGCCTCAGGAGAAAATTTCAAAATCATCGTTTGCGCACACAGTGCGGCAAACACTTTCCCGACTCCGCATTTTGCCGCTACAACATCGCAGCCGTCCAGTTTTCCGACGGTGAAATCCACGCCGCTGAAAACATAAGTCTGCGGATTCTGCAAAGCCTCCTTCAGAAGCTGTACCTCCACATCCATTGCTCCGATAATTCCGATCATTGTTCCCTCTCCCGCAACAGTTTTTCAAATGCTTCACAAAACGCACGATCCTCTGCAGCCGTGCGTTTTTTCGGTCCTTTTAAATGCGTCTTCCCTGCCGCACGGCGCTGTTTCTGCGCTTCGTAGCGATAAAAAAGCAGGGCGTCAATATTTTCCTTTGTATACACCGCGCCGCTCTGATGAATTGCCGAAGCCCCGCGGGACAGCACCAATGTTGCCGCCCCGTAATCCTGTGTGACGACCACATCACCGCGTTCGCAATGATTGGCAATCCAAAGATCCGCCGCGTCCTTTCCCGCACCCACGGTAATTATCTCGGCATAGTCCGAAGAAAGCACATGATGGCAGTCACACACGCATTTCACCGCCACGCCGTACTTTTTTGCCAGCCGCACGGCTTCTTCCGTCACCGGGCAGGCATCGGCATCAATCCAAACGGTCATACACACGCTCCCCAAACAGCTGCCGTACAAATTCCGGCGGAGTGACTTTGAAAACGCGATGATTCAGATAGCTCAGAATTCCCGCGTCGGTGGTGAAGCAAAATTCCAATTGATAGGAACACAATGCCTGAAATTTCAGCGGCAGGTCGCGATTTTCCTTCTGTGTGCCGTATTT
>DLVP01000200.1 GCA_003445125.1 Oscillospiraceae bacterium
GACGGCATCAACGACGCGCCTGCGCTGACCCGTGCCGACATCGGCATGGCGATCGGCGCGGGAACCGATGTGGCAATCGATGCAGCGGATGTTGTATTGGTAAAAAGCCGCCTCAGCGACGTTCCCGCCGCCATCCGTCTGAGCCGTTCGGTTCTGCGTAACATTCACGAAAACCTGTTCTGGGCATTTTTCTACAACACCATCGGCATTCCGCTTGCCGCCGGCGTTTTCATCCCGCTCGGACTGACGCTCAATCCCATGTTCGGCGCGGCGGCAATGAGTTTGTCCAGCTTCTGCGTAGTTTCCAATGCCCTGCGTCTGAACCTTTGCAAGCTGTACGACGCGCGGCACGATCATAAACTGAAAAAAACACAAAAAAAGGAGAATCATTCAACCATGGAAAAAACAATGAAAATCAAAGGCATGATGTGCGGTCACTGTGAAGCAACCGTCAAAAAAGCGCTGGAAGCGCTCGACGCTGTGGAAAAGGCAGAGGTGGATCACAAGACCGGGACGGCAGTTGTCACTCTCCGTCAGGCAGCCGACGACCGACTGCTGAAAGAGACTGTGGAATCCAAAGGCTACACGGTCACGGACATTCACTGAACCGACTAAGAACCCCCGCGGCTGACGCCGCGGGGGTTCTTAGTCGTGCGCGATCTCATGGCAATGCGCGTATTTTTCTTTGGTCGCCAATCCTCCGCGGATGTGCCGCTGTGCCTTGTTGACATCCAGTACCGTTTTCACCTGTGCGCAGAGCTGCGGGTTGATTTTTCGCAGTCGCTCCGTCACGTCTTTATGTACCGTGGATTTGCTGATACAGAATTCTTTTGCCGCCGCCCGCACGGTGGTTTTGTTTTCCACGATATATTCTCCCAGCAAGACCGCTCGTTCCTCTGTCGTGTTTGTCATATCTTCAACCCCTACACTTTCGGATAGTACACTGTATGTACCTGCAGGGGAAAATATGAATCCCGCCGTCTGAAAAACGGCGGGATGTGAGTTAAAACAATCCTTCGGCGATTTCTTTGGTCATGCAGTAGGTCACGTGGGCATTGCGTCGAAGCAGTGTTGCCGGAAGCTGTGCCTGTTCCGGCGCGTACAGGGCGTGTTTCAGCGGTCCGTGCTGCCATGGACGGTTGAGCGCAAGATAAATTTTGCGGGACGCAAGAATCTGTTTCATACCGACGGTGATGCACCACTGCGGCATCCCGCGCAGATCCCCGCGTTGATATCCGTAGGCGTTGATCGTCTGCGTCTCCCGCGTGATCGGAAGCACCCGTGTTCCAAGCTGTGCAAACTCCTGTGCCGTGATCGGGTCGGCTGCCTCCGCCGCTTCGTTGAACGCGACATGACCGTTGATTCCCAATCCGCCCAGGCACAAATCCACCCCGCCGAGCGCCGCGATCCGACGGTCATACTCCGCTTCTTTTCCCGGTTCGGGGAACGCGCGCTGTTCTTTGGGCATCACCAGTGCCGGATCGACCAGATCGTAAAACTCCCGCTGCATCCGTCCGTGAAAGCTCATCGGGTCCTCCGGTGAAATCGCCTGCTGCGGCGTAACGAGATATTCGTCCATATTAAAAAAGTACACCTGTTTCAGTGACACGTGCAGCCGATTGACCATTTCGGCAAGCAGGGGGTACTGCTGTGTCGGTCCCACCGGCACGATCATCACCGTCGGCTCGTTTTTTTCATTGTGTCGGATGATTTCTTCCAGCATGGTCAGTGCCATATCAAAGTACACGTTTTCTTCCTTTTCCACTACTTTGCAGACAATTCCGTTGACCTTTTCGATCATTTCAAACGCATCCCTTCCGATTTTTCCTTTTCCTTTACTATACCTCATTTTTCTCAAACTCTCAAGGTCATATCCGACCGCATTTCGGGCGGATTCGATTTTATTTTTTCTTTGTCTTGACTTATTTTCCAAAAGCTATATAATAAAGACAAAAGGGGGAATCCGTGTGACAGTGAAAACGGTTGCGCAACTGAATACCGCCGATTTTGATCTGAAAAATATCACCGTGACTGCGGTCTCCTTTTCGGAGGGCGACACGAGTGATTATCTTGAATCCGCAAGAACAAAGCATCTGTTTCATCTGATCACTCACGGCTCCCGCGAATATTTTCTTGACAACCGCCATCTGACGTTCCGGCGGGAACGGCGCTGTTCATTCCCGAAGGAACCCGTTACCGAACCGTTTCCCACGTCGCCCACGTNNNCCACGACGGCTCATGCTGCGGTATCGGCATTTGTTTTGATATGACAGACGCAAACGGAAACAGTCTGCGGCTTCCTCCCGATGTTTACTCCGCATGGAGCCGTGCCGTCCCGAGGCTTTCCGAACGCTTTTGTGAAGCTGAACATCTCTGCCACAGTATGCCGATTTCTTTGTTGGAGCTGAAGATTCGGATTTTTGAATTACTGCGGGATCTTGCCGCTTTGGAAAATCAGCCTTTCAGCCATGCCCGAATTTCACCTGCGCTGCGGTTTATCGAGGCTCATTTTTCGGAAAATCTTCCGGTTCGGGTATATGCGGAACAATGCCGGTTGAGCGAAAGCTATTTCCGACGGTTGTTTTCCGAAACGATGGGCATGTCGCCGCTGGATTATCGGAACTTTCTGCGCTTTCACGAAGCCAAAAAGCTCTACCGACAAAACTTCAGTTTACAGGAAATCGCCGAACGGATCGGTTTTTCCGATGCCGGACGTTTTTCAAAAGCCTACAAACAAATGACCGGTTCCACCTTCAAAAAAGATTTTGAAACCGTATAAGAAAGGGATTGCTTATGAATATTCAAAACGCACGGATTCACGGAAAACTGCAAAATCTGCGCATTGAGAACGGAAAAATTCTTGAAATTACCGACAAGCCGCTTGCCGCTGCGCTGGACGTCAAAGGAAAGCGCGTGATTCCCGGGTTGATCGATGTACACAGCCACGGGTGTATGGGACTGGACACCATGGACGCCGATTTTGAAAAAATGTGTTTATATTACGCCCGACACGGCACTACCTCCTGGCTTCCCACGACCATGACTATGAGCTACGAAGCCATTTCCCGCGTCTGCCGTGCAAAAACCGACTTTCGGGGAACGCACATTCTCGGATTTCACCTGGAAGGACCGTACATTTCCAAAAAGTACAAGGGCGCACAAAATGAAGCCTACATCAAAAACCCGTCGGCAGAGGATTTCAAGCAGTTTGAGCGTGTGAAAATGATCACCATTGCGCCGGAGCTTCCGGGAAGCATGGCGTTCACCCGCGAGGTGTCTCCGCACTGCGTTGTCTCCATCGGACACACGGACTGTGACTATGAAACGGCAATGGAAGCCATTGAAAACGGCGCTTCCTGTCTGACACACACCTACAACGCAATGCCGCCGTTTCATCACCGCGCCCCCGGTCCGATCGGTGCGGGATTTGAAAAGCACATCTATGCACAGGTAATCTGCGACGGTTTTCACGTATTGAAGCCGGTCGTCCTGGCGACCTATCGGATGTTCGGTCCCGAACGCATGACGATCATCAGCGACAGCATCCGTCCCGCAGGATTGCCGGACGGTCATTACGAATCCGGCGGACTGGAAGTTGTCCTGGAAGGCGGCATTGCCCGTCTGACCGACGGCACCATTGCCGGCAGTTCTTCCACGTTGTGGACCTGCGTGAAAAAGGCGGTCGAATTCGGTATTCCCTTTGACGATGCCGTGCGTATGGCAAGTGCGACCCCTGCGGAAATGCTCGGCGTTCCCAAAGGAAAGCTCCTGCCCGGCTATGACGCTGATCTGTTGGTTCTCGGCGACAACGACGAGATTGAAACCGTAATTATCGACGGAGAGGTTCTCTGATCTGACTATGAATTCCAAAAATGACTTTTCTTTTTTCGGCACACAGCCGATCGGCAAGCTGCTTTGGATGCTCGCCCCGCCCGTAATGCTGTCACAGCTGATTCAAGCCTTTTACAACATTGCCGACAGCTT
>DLVP01000144.1 GCA_003445125.1 Oscillospiraceae bacterium
CCCCGCCGCAAAGGAGCTCCCGGATAAGATTCCCCGATATTTTCAATCGGCACATTGCGCACGATCTCGATGTCGCTTCCGTAATAGTATGTCAGAATCTGATAGGTGGACAGCCCGCGGTTTGCCAGATCAACCGTTCCCCACTGCGACAACCCGCCGCAGGTGACGGTCGTACCGTTGCAGTACTGGGCAAAGAGCGGCTCAAAAGAACCCACGCGGCGGATATAACTGTTGAAGATATCGTCCACAATATTCGCCACATTCTGGAAAATATCGCGCCCGTTGCGGAAGGACTGGTCATAGGAGGTGCTGCTCGTGATATCGAAATTATACCCGCGGCTGCGGTACCATTCCGTATACACACGGTTGAGCGCAAAAGAAATCTGCGCATAAATATTGGCACGCAGGGCGTTTTCGGGCCAAGTGGGATAAATTTCGCTGCTCGCAACATTTTTGATATAATCCGGGAATGTGACCGTCACATTTCTGGCATTGGACGACGGCGTTCCCAGATGCACGGTAATATACTGCGGAATAACAACCGGCATAATGTTCCTCCTTACAGGTCGTAATCGCCGACCACAAACATTTCTTCCCCGCTCTGATCTCCGCGCGGAAGCGGCTCGATATTGACAGGAACAATCGAAGTGATTCCCGCAAACAGCGTCACGCCGATCACCTTTTGTGTGTAATATCCTTTTTTCTGCACCAGCACATTATACCGCGCAAACGGGTCGCTGAACCCCGGCTTTTCGGACTTGTATTCCGGCGGGGCAGGCAGTTCGATCGGCTGGGTTTTTCCGTTTTCGTCGGTCTGCTGAACGGAAAGAACTTTTTCCGCACCGTCGGCGTTCACCTGTTCGGACACCGTGACCGAGGCGTTCTCAAGCGGCAGTGCCTGGCGTGCCAGGAACACTTGGACAATCAGACGTGCGGTGCCGGTGTAATCCGAAAAATCGTACGGATTTCGCGGCACGGTTTTCTCCCCTGTACGGGTTCTTTCCAACGGCTGCACCGGTTGACGGGACTCGATTCGCGCCGCATCCTCCGACGGCGTTTCCTTCGTCGGATCGGCAGGGGTCGGCGGCTCGGATTCCGCCGGCGTGGGTATTTCCTCCCTCTGCTCGGTTTCCGTTGTCAGTTTTCTCTCCCGTTCGCCGATCTCATGGTCCAGCTGAGCCTTGCGGCGCTCCAGTTCGGCAATTTCTTCTCTTGCCGCGCGGGTGCGTTCGTACAGCTGCAGCAGCTCCTGCTCTTCGCGGATTTTTTCGTTTTCCTCGCCTTCCTCTTCCGAAGGCGTCGCCGCGGATTCCGACGGTGCATTTGCAGGGACGGCATCTTCTTCCGACGACATCGGTGCTTGTGCGGGAACGGCGTCCTCCGCCAAAGTCGGCGGTGTCTGTGCGGGAACGGCGTCCGCTGTTTCCCGCACGGTCTGCACGGCAGGCGCTGCGTCCTCTGTCCGCGCGGACACTTCCGCATCCTGCGGCGTCTGCTGCACAGCCGCCGTCGGAGGCTCCGGAGTTTTCTTCTCCGCCATACGCATCATATCATTGCGATAACGTTCGACCATCTTTTTCCACAATTCTCCCGACAAACGGGACAGATCTTCTCGTTCGTTCATGATATCAGCCCTTTCTTCTTTGCGTTCTGTACCCATATATACGCAAAAACCGCCGTCCGTATGCTCCGGAAAATTACAAAAAGCGCCGCGTGAAGCGGCGCTTTTTTTGTGCGGTCATTGCCTTTTTCATGAAGGGCTTTGCCTCTGTCGGCAGAAGCCGGATTCATTAAATGACGACCCCCGCCCGATGCGGACTCTGAATGAGTCCGCATCGGGCGGGGGTGTTACTTTGGATGTAAAATTTTCTTATTCCGCCAAGCCCTGCAATTTGCCGTTCAGCTCGGATTTGTCGCACGAAACCGTGAACACAATATTGACATCCTTCGCCGCTTCCAGCGCCTCGATCTTCTCGATCATTGCCGCCAGCTCGTCGGTGTTTCTGCCGCCGATACGCAGCGTGCCGTCGATGAACAGATCCGTGATATCGTAATTGCCTGCAAGCACACCGGTAATCATGCCGTAAAAGGCGTCGTATCCCTCAATATTATAAAGATCGACATCGATCAGTCGGACGGAATGATCGATATTATAGGTCAACTGGAGCTGTTTTTCAATGCAAACGACGCTACCTTTCGTGGTACGGGCTGCCTCATTGATTCTATCCACCAGAATCTTTGTTTTTCCGGAGCCTTTTTTGCCTACGATAAGTTTAATCATACTTGTTCCTCCTTGCAGGTTTCCCTGTTTTTATTTAAATGCACATGGCACTTAAAGTCTCAGCCGAGCTTTGCTTCCAAAGCTGCTTTTTCCTTCTCATATCCCGGTTTTCCGAGCAGCGCGAACATATTTTTCTTATAGCTCTCCACGCCCGGCTGGTTAAAGGGATTGACGCCCAGAAGATATCCGGAGATAGCGCACGCTTTTTCAAAGAAGTAGACCATATAGCCGAATTCTTCCTCGTCCATCTTCTCTACTTCCAGAATCACGTTCGGCACGCCGCCTTCGGTATGTGCCAGCACCGTTCCGCCGAACGCCTTCTGATTGACGACCGACATATTCTGGTTGGAAAGGAAGTTCAGTCCGTCGAAGTTATCCGGATCGGGCTTGATGAACAGGTCGTGCTTGGGGGTCTTGATATTGACCACCGTCTCAAACATCACCCGTGCGCCATCTTGGACAAACTGTCCCATCGAATGAAGATCGGTGGAGAACACCGCCGCCGCCGGGAACAGTCCTTTGTTGTCTTTTCCTTCGCTTTCGCCGAACAATTGTTTGAACCACTCTGCCATCATCGTGAACGCAGGTTCATAGCTGACCAGCATTTCCACGGATTTGCCCTTCCGATACAGAATATTGCGGATTGCCGCATATTTATAGCAATCGTTTTTCTCCAGGTCGCAGACCGTCAGCGCTTTTTGCTTTTCCTGTGCGCCCTTCATGATCTTCTCGATATCGATACCCGCCACGGCGATCGGCAGCAGACCCACTGCCGTCAGCACGGAATATCTTCCGCCGACATCGTCCGGAACGACAAACGTCTCATAGCCTTCGCGGTCGGACAGTTCCTTCAGCGTTCCCTTGGCTTTATCGGTGGTGGCGAAAATACGCTCACGCGCGCCTTCTTTTCCGTATTTCTTTTCCAGCAGTTCGCGGAACACGCGGAACGCCAGTGCCGGTTCGGTCGTCGTACCGGATTTGGAAATGATGTTCACCGACACGTCGCGGCCCTCGCAGATTTCCAGCACTTCATTGAGGTGCGTGGCGCTGATGCCGTTGCCCACGAAATAAATATCTGGGGTGTCCTTTTTCAGATTATTATACAGCGGAGAGGTTAGCAGTTCGATTGCCGCACGTGCGCCGAGGTACGATCCGCCGATGCCGATGACCACGAACACATCGGTGTTTTTCTTGATCTTTTCCGCCGCTTTCCGAATCCGCGCAAACTCGTCTTTATCGTAATTTGTCGGGAGATCCACCCAGCCGAGAAAATCGTTTCCCAGTCCGCTTTTTTCCTCCAGACGTTTTGCTGCGTCGTACACCTGAGTTTCGATCCCGGTATACTCATGGTCGGAAATAAATCCTTCCAAATGCTTTGTATTCAATTTCAGTCCCATGTTTTATCATTCCTTTGTTGTGATACCTTTATCATACACGAAAACCGCGTGTTTTTCAAGTCCCAAACCACAAACTTACATGAAAATCGACAAATTTCTATTTCATTTGCGTGAGGATCGACAAAAAATCCCGCAGGCAGATCAAAAACGTGCGTTTTTCCACCGTTTCGCCTGCCGTGATCGGACATTCTCCGACGGTCTCCTCGCCGATTTTCAGAATCACCTTTCCGATGACGTCGCCCTCCGCTACCGGTGCTTCCAGGCTCTCCGCCAGCTGCACCTCCTGCTTGATCTGTGATTTTTGTCCTTTTTCCAGCAGAATACTGTCCGCACGGCAAACCGACGACACCTCCGGGGCGGTTCCGTGCGTTACCTTCACGGGGGACAGCTCGGAAAGCTCAGGCTGCGTGATTTCATAATTGGCAAATCCGTAATCCAGCAGCTTCCTTGCGGAGAAAAAACGGTCATCCGTTGTGGTGCTTCCGAGATTGACGGCAATCAGCTGCATTCCGTCACGTTTCGCAGCGGCGGCAAGGCAATATCCCGCGCCGTCGGTCGTTCCCGTTTTCAGTCCGTTGGCGCCTTTATAAAACCGAATCAGTTTATTCGTATTGACCAGCTGCGTTTCCCCGTCACGCAGACTGTCCATCCACACGGTCGTATAATCAAAGATTTTCTCGTGCTTCAGCAGCTCGCGTGACATCAGTGCAATATCCCGTGCGCTTGTGCGATGGTTCGGATCGTCAAAGCCCGTGCAGTTGACAAACGTCGTGTTTTCCATTCCGAGCTCCTTTGCCCGCTCGTTCATCAGTCGGACAAATCCCTCTTCGCTTCCCGCCACGTGCTCCGCCAACGCCACAGTAGCATCGTTGGCGCTGGAAATTGCCGCTGCTTTCAACAGTTCGTTCACCGTCATCGTTTCGCCGACCTTCAGCCAGATCTGCGATCCGCCCATGGAGTTGGCGTGCTCCGAGCAGGTCACGGTATCATCCAGATGAATTTTTCCCTCGTCCAGTGCCTCCATCGTGAGCAGAAGCGACATGATTTTGGTGATCGACGCCGGCTGCATCGGTTCGTCGGCGTTCTTTTCCGCCAACACCTTCCCGCTCGACGCCTCCATCAGCAGATACGATTTCGCTTTGATTTCCAGCGTCGTCGGGTCGGCATCGACCAGCGCGCTGTCGATATCCTCGATCATCACGCCCGCCGCCGTCAATGCGTCCACCTTTCCCGGATCGTTGTCCGCATACGATGCCGACACGCCGCATGGCAATGCCAGAAGCACCGCCAGAAAAAAAGCCCACACCTGTTTTCTTTTCATACCCGTACCCCTTTCTTTGTCTCATATATATGAGGCGTCCGACGTCGGGTATGCAAAACGGGATGTGCCGAAAGGCGCATCCCGCTCACTCATTTTACAATATACGGATTGATTTCTTTCAGGAAATCGGCGCAGTCGTCCGAATACACCTTCATTTGGATTTCCTTCGACAGATCCAAGCTGAAAATACCCATAATGGACTTGGCATCCACGGCATAGCGTCCGGAAACCAGATCGACTTCAAAATCATACTTGGAAACGCTGTTGACAAACGCTTTGACATCGTTGATCGTATCAAACTTGATTGTTAATTCTTTCATAGGTTCACCCTCCGATTCCAATCTTTGAAAATATCATACCATTTTCCGAAGTTTTAGTCAACTGCTAATTGCATTTTTATGAAAAATTTATTATAATAGAAGTATCTTTTCGGGAAGGATTTTTTTATGCGAGTTGCTTTCTTTACGCTCGGGTGCAAAGTCAACCAGTACGAAACGCAGATTCTGGAACAGCAGTTTCTGGAACACGGATTTGACATAGTGGACTGTTCGGAACCCGCAGACGTATATATCATCAATTCCTGCACGGTGACGGCAACCGGCGACAAAAAGACGCGCCAGATGCTTCACCGTTTCAAAAAGCTCAATTCCGCGGCGATCATCGCGCTGACCGGCTGTTTCCCGCAGGCATACCCGCAGGACGCCGCCGCGTTGGCAGATGTGGACATTGTGACCGGTTCGTACAACCGTGCCGGACTGATCGGCGCCGTGAAGCAGTTTTTGGTGGACGGCAAAAAAATCGTGGACATCACGCCGCACCGTCCGAAAGAAGCCTTTGAACCGATGCGCGCCGATCGGTTTCTGGAGCGCACGCGTGCCTTTGTGAAAATTCAGGACGGCTGCGACCGCTACTGTTCCTATTGCATCATTCCCACCGCCCGCGGACCCGTGCGCAGCAAAGCGCCCGCCGATCTGAAGGAGGAGCTTGAAGGGCTTGCGGAAAAAGGATACAAAGAGGTGGTGCTGGTCGGCATCAACCTGTCACTGTACGGAAAAGAATACGGTCTGCGGCTGATTGATGCGGTGGAGATTGCCTGCCGTATTCCGGGCATTGAACGGGTGCGTCTCGGTTCCCTGGAGCCGGAGCTTCTGACCGACGACGATCTTGCCCGCATGGCAAAACTCTTCGCGTTTTGCCCGCAGTTTCACCTGTCGCTTCAGAGCGGCTGCACCGAAACGCTTGCCCGCATGAACCGTCATTACACCGCCGACGAATACAAAGACCTTGTGCGGCGCATCCGCGCGCATTTCGACAACGCCGCCATCACCACCGATCTTATGGTGGGCTTTCCGGGAGAGGACGAGCAGGAGTTTGAAACGTCATGCCGATTTGTCGAAGAAGTGGGATTTGCCAAGGTTCACGCCTTCGCCTATTCCCGCCGTCCCGGCACCAAAGCGGACAAAATGCCCGATCAGGTGACTCAAAATGTCAAGGAGGAGCGCAACCGGCGGCTGATTGCCGTTTCCGACAAGGTGCGGCAGACCTTTCTGCAATCGCAGATCGGAAAAACCGTTCGGGTGCTTTTGGAAACCCACGGGGACGAACGCGGGATTTTCGGGTACAGCGAAAACTACACCCCTGTCTATGTCAAAACCGACCGTGATCTTCACGGAAAAATTATCAGTGTCCGTCTGACGCAGGTCTCGGACGATGCCTGCCTCGGAGAAATTATGGAGGAGATTTTATGAACATCACCATTCACGGCGACCGCACCCGTGCCGTCATCGACACCGTGGGCGCACAATTGACCTCGTTTCAGAAAAACGGCAAGGAGTACATCTGGAACGGCGACGAAGCCTATTGGAAAGGCAGAGCGCCGCTTCTGTTTCCGTTCGTCGGCGGTCTGCGCGACGGAAAAACGCTGATCGACGGAAAGTTTTACGAAATGCCCCGTCACGGATTCATCCGTTTCAGAGAATTTGCCGTTCTTTCCCGTTCGGAAAATGCGGTTACCCTGCGTTACACTCCCGACGAAGCCACAAAAGAGGTTTATCCGTTCGATTTTGCTTTTGACGCTTCTTATGTCATTGAAAACGATGTGCTCACTTCCAAAATCACCGTCACCAACACCGACACCCGTCCTCTGCCGTATACCGTCGGATTCCACACGGGCTACTACATCGATCCCGAAGATTTCGACCATTGCCGCCTGACGCTGGAAAAACCCGAAACCGTTTCCTATCCTGCCGCCGTGGTCGAAAGCGGGCTGCTGGATTTCACTCGTATGACGCCGTTTCTGAACAACGAGGACAGCTTTACCCTCAACCACCATTTCTTCGATGTGGACGCAATCGTCATGACGAATCTCAACTCCCGCTCGGTGATGTTTGAAAATCCGAAGGGCGACCGCCGCTTCAAAATCGAATTTCCCGATTTTGAGCATCTGGTTTTCTGGTCCACTGCCAAACGCGCGCCGTTTTTGTGCATTGAACCCGTAACCGGCTGCTGCACCACCACCGAGGAAAACGATGTGTTCGAGGAAAAGCGCGACATGACCCTTCTCGCGCCGAACGATTCCCGCTCCTACACCTGTCGGTTGACGGTACTGTAAAATTTCAAAAAGACGACCGAAGCCCGCGCGGAAATTTCCGCGCGGGCTTCGGTCTCTATCTAAACAGGGGGAGATATCAAAATTCAGTTTACGGTGACCAAGACGGCATAATTCTCCGTCGGTTTGTCCGTGCGCACCCACAGGCACTCGTACCACGGATCCCACCG
>DLVP01000011.1 GCA_003445125.1 Oscillospiraceae bacterium
CGAACACTTCTCCCCCGTCCACGTTGTATTTCACGGCGTTATCGCACAGGTTATACACAATTTCATACAGCAACCGGCGCACCCCGTTGACAAACAACGGCTTTCCCTGCACGGAAATGTGGACATTTTTCGCCTTTGCCGCATCAGAAAGGTCTGCCGCAGCCTCCTCGGAAACTTCGGTAAGATTCACCGGTGAGAGCGGCAATTCAACGCCTTCATCAAGTTGGGAAAGGCGAATGATATCTTCAATGAGCGTCACCAGGCGGGACGCTTCTTTGCGGATATGACCCACAAAACGCGGTACATCCTCCGGTTTTGCCATTCCGTTTTCTATCAGTTCCGCACTGCCGATGATCCCCTGAAGCGGGGTTTTCAGCTCGTGAGAAACATTGGCGGTAAATTCACGGCGGTTGCGCTCCGCGAACTCCTGTTCGGTGATATCAAAGGTGAGAATTGCCGTGCCGATCGGCTGGGAATCCGATTCAATCCGATTCATATCAAACCGATACACACGCCCACCGCGTTCCACCCGAAGCGTTGCCTGACCGTTCTTTGCCGCTTCCTTCAGCGCCTCGCTGACTTCATAGCTGCGATCAACGGTCAAAAAATCTTTGCCGACGCAGTCCTCGTCCATGCCGAAGAGTCGTTTTGCCGCGGGATTGATGCTTAAAATCTGCTCTTTATCTCCCAACAAAATCAATCCCTCATTGAGGTTATCGGTGATTTGTGTGAACTCATCGGTTTTCCGTTTCAACAGGTTCAGCTGTTCCGAAATGCGGTTATATTGCTGATGTATCCGCACGAGCAGCGGGGAAAGTTCTTCGTAAGTATCATTTTCCGTCGGATGATCCAGATCGAGGTTGTTAATCGGCTCTACAATATGTTTTGCCAGACGGTTTGCCAACCACACCGACAAAATCAGTGCCGCAAAAAAGACAAACAAAATTGCCGGCAGCACCCCAAGTGCAAGATTTCCGACCGTCGCCATACTGACGGAAACACGCAAAACCGTACCGTCTGAAAGACGTTTTGCACGGTACATTGTTTTTTCTGTGAAAGTAGCCGAATAACGGGTACTGACACCTTCCCCATTTTCAAACGCCTGACGGATTTCCTCACGGTCCGCGTGATTTTCCAAGTTTTGCGTGCCGGTCTGCGTGTCATAAATTACCGTGCCGTCCGTGTCCACCCAAGTGATACGGTAACGGTCAGATTTGATTTTTTCCAACGTTTGCGTTTTCCCTGTTTCCACAGCCGCCGAAGCCAGTGTCAACTCATCCTGCAGCTGTTCGTCCTGCACGCTTGCATAGTATTGATACAGGCAGCCCATGATAACCACAAAGCTCGCCAACAGCACAATACCTACCGCAAAAAAAATCGATTTGAAAATTTTTCCTGTCATTTTCAAGCCTCCAAACGATAGCCGACATTGCGCACCGTTTTGATGCAATCGCCCGCTTCTCCGAGTTTTTGGCGCAGTGTGCGGATGTGCATATCCACCGTGCGTGTTTCTCCGCAGTAGTCCATGCCCCAGATTTCGTTAAAAATCCGATCGCGCGTAAAAGCCATTCCGGGGTGCGACAAAAGCAGACGAAGAAGCTCGAATTCCTTATATGTCAGCGTCACCGGGCTTCCTGCCGCCGTCACGGTATGCTCCCGAAGATTCATCCGGATTGCTCCCGCCTTCAGTTCCTCTGTACTTTCTTCCTGCGGGCGGCATCGGCGCAAAACCGCTTTGACGCACGAAACCAACTCCATCACTCCGAACGGCTTGGTCAGATAGTAATCTGCACCGAGATCCAATCCCAAAATTTTGTCATACTCCGCGCCCTTTGCCGTTGCCATTACTACAGGAATGGCTTTGAACGACGAAGAGGCGCGCATACGGCGCAGAAGTTCGATGCCATCTACCCCGGGCAGCATCACATCCAATACTACCAATTCGGGCTGCCGCGTTTGCAGAGCATCCCAGAAGGCAGTACCGTCCTCAAAGCCCTCTGCCTCCATGCCGGTAGATCGTAAGGCGTACACTTCAATATCCCGTATACTCGCATCGTCTTCTACGCACCAAATCACACTGTTTCCTCCTTATGCACTCCCGTCACGGAGAAAATTACCCATTCGGCAATATTCACCGCGTGATCTCCGATTCGTTCCAGATACTTAGCAATCATCAAAAGATCCAGGGCGTATTCCCCGTCTGACGGGTTATGCGCAATTTTAAGAATCAATTCCTGCTTGATTTTATTGAAAAACGCATCCACTGCATCGTCGTCCCGAATTACTTTCTCTGCTATCATTATATCATGTTTTACGTACGCGTCAACACTGTCTGTGACCATTTTGATCACGGCAGTCGCCATTTTGTGCAAAAATTCGTCATTTTCTGCAGGATGTCCGTCGAGAAAACAGATGATTTCCGCAATATCCTCTGCCTGATCTCCGATTCTTTCCATATCGGTGATCATTTTCAATGCTGCGGAAATCTGGCGAAGATCACGCGCCACCGGCTGCTGCTGCAGCAGCATTTTCAAGCACATGGATTCGATGGTGCGTTCCTTCTGATCAATCTGAGCATCCAGCGGCGCCACTTTTTTAGCCAGAGAAATGTCTGCTTCGCTCAGTGCTTTCGATGCCAAAGCAATGACTTCCTCGCAAAGTGCCCCCATTTCAATTAATTCTTTATTCAATTGTGCCAGTTGTTCATCAAAACGACTTCTCATTATCCGAACCTCCCGGTAATATAATCTTCCGTGCGTTTGTCCTTCGGCGTGGAGAACATATCCTCCGAGGTACCATATTCCACCAATTCACCGAGCAGGAAAAATGCGGTATAGTCCGATATACGGACTGCTTGCTGCATATTGTGCGTGACGATAACGATCGTATATTTTTTCTTGAGTTCTGCGGCAAGTTCTTCAATCTTCGAGGTGGAAATCGGATCCAGTGCACTGGTCGGTTCATCCATAAGAAGTACTCGCGGTTTTACCGCCAGCGCACGGGCAATGCACAAACGCTGTTGCTGTCCGCCGGACAACCCGAGCGCATTCTTTTTCAGACGATCCTTGACCTCATCCCATATTGCCGCACCCCGAAGGGATTCTTCCACAATTTCGTTGAGCTTTGCTTTTTTCTTGACTCCGTGGGTACGCGGTCCGTAGGCAACATTGTCGTAAATGCTCATCGGAAACGGGTTCGGTTTCTGAAACACCATTCCCACTTCCCGCCGCAAAGTGTTTACATCCACGGACGGGTCGAAAATATTCATGCCGTCATAAGCAACTTCACCGGTTATTTTCACACCGGGGATCAAGTCGTTCATGCGGTTAAGTGTTTTCAGAAAAGTGGACTTTCCGCAGCCGGAAG
>DLVP01000052.1 GCA_003445125.1 Oscillospiraceae bacterium
TAACAAATGGGGTGCAGTTCACGGGCGCCTGCGGCTTTTTATATTTCTTTTTCGTAATCGATCTTCTGAGAAAAATCGACATTCAAAAAATTGTCATACGCTTCGGCACATTCCGTCTCGGAAAGTCCCGTTTCCTTTTTCAGAAAATCGATCGCCGTTTCCCGATCGGGAAACCGAGGGTTGTTATTTTTAATTTTCTTGAGTTTTTCCAACGTCTCATGCGTGAACCGATTCACGAAGTTCTCCCCCTTCTTTGAGAGAGCGGTAAAGCCCGCAGTAAATTTCCTTTGACCCAAACTGCCGTTCAAAATCCTTCGGCTTTACCATACAAGGCCGCTTTGAAAACCGACATGCCCCGCTGTCCGACAAAAGCTGTGCCACAAACTGACTGCACACAAAGCGGTTTCTGAAATGCACCGGAATACCGAACTGCCGCAAAAACAAACCGAAAAAATCGTACCGATACCGTCCGCTGTCGTTTTCCATACAGCAAACGGCGTTTTTCAAAAAACGATGTTCTTTCTCACTCACGGCAATGTCATATACGCGGCAAACCGTTTCGGGAAAACGACGAAAAAAAGTCCCGTCACGTTCCTGTTTTGCAAAACCGCCGTTTAAAAAATTGCGCGGCGTTCTTCTTCCGAAGCTGTACACCGTGCCGCAGGCGGGGTCAAAGCTCAGTCCGACATGGCTATACGGATACCGCGTCGCCATTTTCACCAATTTTGACGGAATGGTTCCCGTGTGCATCAGAATCACATAAACCGACGGCATCTGTCCCTCTCCTTTCGACGACGCGCCGCTCAAAAGAGCGGCGCGTTTTTGAAGTTGGATTTTCAAACAGAATGTTCATTCCTGCGACGGCGCTGTCTCGCCGTTTCGCATTTTCATTTCGATCCACTGCTGTCTGGTGACCAACACCTGACGGGGCTTGCTTCCTTCAAACGGTCCGACAATGCCGCGGGCTTCCATCTGGTCGATAATCCGTGCGGCACGGGCGTATCCGAGCTTCAACCGACGCTGCAGCAGGGACGTGGACGCCTGTCCCGCCTCCACCACACACTCGATCGCCTGCGGGAGCATATCATCCTCGTCGCTGTCGCCGTCCTCGTCATCATGGGCATTTTTTGCCTTTTCCTGCGCCGCCAGACGGTCGATTTCTTCCGCAATATGTTCATCATATTCGGCAATTTTGCCCGATTTGATGAATTCCACCACGCCCTCGACCTCATGGTCACTGACGAAGCATCCCTGAATACGGATTGGCTTCGGCGTGCCGACAGGGTAATACAGCATATCGCCGCGTCCGAGCAGCTTTTCCGCACCGCCGCCGTCCAGAATCGTGCGGGAATCGACCTGCGACGAAACGGCAAAGGCAATTCGGCTCGGAATATTCGCTTTAATGACGCCGGTGATGACATCCACCGACGGACGCTGGGTGGCAATGACCAGGTGCATTCCCGCGGCACGCGCCATCTGCGCCAGACGGCAAATGGCGTCCTCCACTTCATTGGGCGCCGCCATCATCAGATCCGCCAACTCGTCGATGATGATGACAATATTGGGAAGCGGTTTCATGTCGTCGCGGGTCGCCGCCAACGCGTTGTACCCTTTCAGGTCGCGCACGCCGCTGTCTGCAAAGAGCTTATAGCGATTGAGCATTTCCGTGACCGCCCAGTTGAGCGCGCCCGCCGCTTTGCGCGGATCGGTGACCACCGGGACGAGAAGATGCGGAATGCCATTATAGATGCCGAGTTCGACCACCTTCGGGTCGATCATCAGCAAGCGCACATCCTCCGGCGAGGATTTATACAGCAGGCTGATAATCATGGAGTTGATGCACACAGATTTACCCGAACCCGTGGCACCCGCAATCAGCACGTGCGGCATCTTTCCGATGTCTCCGACGGCAATTTTTCCGTCGATGTTTTTTCCGATGGCAAAGGACAAATGACTTTTTGCCTCCGCAAATTCCTTGGAGTCGATGATCTCGCGGATGTTGACGATGCTGACGTTTTTGTTCGGCACCTCGATGCCCACTGCCGCCTTGTTCGGAATCGGCGCTTCGATACGCACGCCCGCCGTCGCCAGATTCAGGGCGATATCGTCGGAAAGTCCCGTAATGCGGCTGATCTTCACGCCTGCCGACGGCTGCAATTCATACCGTGTAACCGCAGGTCCGCGGCAAATATCGGTGATTCTCGTCTGCACACCAAAGCTCTGGAGTGTCTCCACCAGCTTCTGCGCGTTGGATTTCAGTTCCTGCTCGATGTTTTCCTCGTTGGGATGCTCGGGTTCTTTCAGAATATTGATCGGCGGAAAATGATACAGCACCTTGTCGTCCACGCTTTCGATGACTTCCTGCACAAAAGCGCCCGTCTGCTGATCGACTTCTTCCTTGGTCATTTTCTTGTCCGCCTCGGTGGACACATCCACCTGTGTGACCGTCGCCAGTTTGTCCTCCGGCAGTTCGATCACCTTCCCCGCCGCAGGCGCGGAGATGTTTTTGCGGGTGACCTTCTGGACAATATCGTCGATCTGAAGCACCTTTTCCGGTGCTTTTTCCATCGGCGGTTCTGCCGCCGGTTCGGCGGGGGTCGGTTCCGCAGGCTTTGTTTCCTTCGGTTTTTCAAGCGTCGGTCGGTGATCCGCCACTTCGTTGAGCTGTCCCGCAAGTTCGGTCAGCTTCACCTTATTGGACGTCACCGGATGCTGCGGAAGCGGCGTTTCTTCTTTTTCACCGTCCAGCGGAATGTCCACATTGAATTTTGCTTTTTTCTTCTCGGCGTGTTCCCGATAATCCTCTTGGAGCTTCTGCACGGGACGGTACGCCTTCTTGAAAAACTCGCTGAGGGTCGTGCCCGTAATTACCAACACCAGCACGAACACCAGAATCAACATCACGATCATCGCGCCGGTCTGCGTGAACAGTTTGATAAGCGGCCAGCCGACCACGGCGGCAAACACACCGCCGCCCTTGAACGCAGCGCCCGCCTCGTAAAGCACCTTGAACGTATCGGCAAAGCCCGTTTCCGAAATCTGTGCCTTGGAGAAGGTCTGCGTCAGCGCACACAGCAAAATCACAAGCAGAATCCCCTGAAAAATCTTGACCCCGATGGACGAACCGGGACGGTCAAGCGCGGCAAGAACCGAAATATAAATGATGATCGGGGCAACGATGAACCCGCACCAGCCGAACATTCCGAACAGACATTGCCGCATGGCACCCCATGCGCTTCCCAAAGGAAGAATGCTGACAAAAAACAGGAACACGCCCAGTGCAAAGGCAATAATCGGCTTGACGGGAGATTTCTTCACCGCCGCCGGTTCTGTTTTTTTCGGCTCCGTTTTTTTTGGTTTTGTATTCTTTTTCTCTGCCATATTTTTCTCCGTTTACAGTCCGATCACATGATGTCCGACCAGGTGATCGATGATTCCGACAACGACGGTGAATGTACCGAGGATCAGCGTATACCAGGCAAAAACGGTAAACTTGTCTTTTTTAACCAGCCACCGCACCATTTTTATTGACAAAAATCCGACCACTGCCGCCACGACAATGCCGAGCACTGCCGAAAGGACACCGATCTCCGCCATCGCGCTGCCCACGCCGTCCTTGACCAGATCCTTGACCTCCAGGAGATTTGCCGCCAGCACGGGCGGGATTCCCATGATAAAGGAAAAGGACACCGCATATTCCCGCGTCAGTCCGCACAATAGTCCCGCCGAAATCGTGGAACCCGAACGGGAAAGACCGGGAAGCGGCGCAATGCCCTGCACCACACCAACCGTCAGCGCGTCGCGCACAGTCATGTCCTTGGCGGTTTTTGTGCCTTTTACGCAGCGGTCGGACACAAACAGCAGCAGGGACGTCAGCAAAAAGCAGCAGCCCTCCACCACGATGTCATTATCCGCCGAAAGCGAATTGTAGAAATCGCTGAGGAAATAAAACGCCAGAAGCGGCAAGCAGGAAATAATCAGAAGCAGTACCATGCGTTTTTCCGGTTCGGCATTTTTCCACGAAAATTTTCCGCGGAAGATGTCTCCTATCAGTCCGAAAAAGGCAACGATCAGTTTCCAGATGGTTTTATAGAATGCGGCAAAAACCGCCACCAACGTACCGAAATGCAGCAGCACGGAAAAACTCGCCGCCGCCTCGCCGTTGATTCCGAAAAGATATTGCAGCAAAGAGAGATGTCCGGAACTGGAAATTGGCAAAAATTCACTGAGTCCCTGCACGATTCCCTGAATAATCGCTTCCCAAATTGACATATGTATGCTTCCTCCTGTTATGTACTGTGTCGGGAATCCCGACACACGGTTTACAAAAAAAACGGCGCACCGATCTCATACTTCGGATCGAGGTATTTTTTCGGATCGGTGGAAATGAGCCGCGACACCTGCCGCTGTCCGTCAACTTTGCGGTATTCCACAAAGTCGCCCCCGACTTCCCTGATCGTACACTCCGGCAGCTGTGCGGGAAAAATCTGCTCCGCCGTCAGGATGGTGTAGAGGAACATTTTTCTCCCTCCTCAATCATGCGGTAAAGCTCCTGCACGGCGTCGGACAGCGATCCCAGCCGATCGATGATGCCTTCCTTCACTGCCTGTTCGCCGTCGATCATCGTGCCGACGTCCATCACCATTTCCCCCGTCTGCATCATCAGCTCGCGCAATCGCGCGGCAGAGACGTGGGAATTCTGCGTGATAAAGTTTATGATCCGCTCCTGCATTTTATCAAAGTAGGAAAGCGTCTGCGGCACGCCCAGCACCAATCCGTTCATGCGCACCGGGTGAATCGTCATGGTCGCGCTCGGCGCAATAAAAGAACACCGCGCGCTCACCGCCAGCGGAACCCCGATCGAATGACCTCCGCCCAATACCAGCGACACCGTCGGTTTCTTCATGCCGGCAATCAGCTCGGCAATCGCCAGTCCCGCCTCAACATCGCCGCCGACCGTATTCAGAATGATGATCAGTCCCTCAATTTCCGGATCCTGTTCAATCGCCACCAATTGGGGAATGACGTGTTCGTACTTGGTCGTTTTGTTCTGCGGCGGAAGAATGAAATGCCCTTCGATCTGACCGACCACGGTCAGGCAATGAATACAATGCTTGCCCTTGGTAGGCGTCACCGTACCCATTTCAACGATCTGCTCGGTTTGTTAGGATTGTTTTTCGTCTTTTTCTTCCTGGTTAGCCTGCGGCATAATTTCCTCCGTAAAAAGTTTTACTTTTAGAATTCCCCGCGGACGGAAAAATATGCTGCCTTTTATTATTATACCAGCCCTTGCACTTTTTTTCAACCACCATTGCATAGGTCAAGCCTGTTTTTTTGTATATTGAAAACGAAATCACTTCGGGAAAGGCGATGGCTATGACAGAGTATTCAAAAATCGCACCGGACTATGAAGTTCTGTGCAGTGCCATGCGAAAGCTCAAAGCGGGCAGTGAAAGCGTGAAAATCTTTCCGATGGGGAAAAGCGTGCTCGGACGGCGGATTTTCGTGATCGGGCTGGGAAAACTGCGTTCGGCAACCGTGTATGTCGGCGGCGTTCACGGGCAGGAGTGGCTGACGGTGAACACGTTGCTGGAATTTGCATTTTCTCTTTGCCGCTGTTACGAAGGTGCTTTGCCGCTCGGCGGTGTGGACGTGCGTGCGGCGCTCAACAGCAAAGGCGTCTTGTTGATACCGTGTCTGAACCCCGACGGCGTGGAAATTGCCCTGCACGGAAAAGACGGTGCGGGGGAACGTGCCGACTTTGTGGACGGCATTGCCCGCGGGGACTATCGCGGCTGGCAGGCAAACGCCCGCGGCGTGGATCTCAACCACAATTTTGACGCAGGATTTGAAACGCTTCGGCAAATGGAACGCGCGGCGGGCATTGTCGGTCCCGCGCCGCGGCAATACGGCGGAGAAACCAGCATGAGCGAACCCGAAACCCGCGCAATTGCTTCCCTGTGCCGCCTGTTTGACGCGCAAAAGCTGTTTGCGTTTCATTCTCAGGGCGAAGAAATTTTTTACCAATACGGCGAACACACCCCCACGCAGTCGCGCCTGATGGCGGAAATTCTGGCGCGTTCCTCCGGCTATCGGCTCGTGCTTCAGGAGGGGCTGGCTTCACACGGCGGGCTGAAGGACTGGTTCATCGACACCTTCCACCGTCCGGGATTCACCGTGGAAATCGGCAAAGGGAAAAATCCGCTGCCGATTGACGACTTACCCGCCATTTACGAAAAAATCGCCGAAATGCTGATGCTGGGACTTTTGCTGTAAAGTTTACAAATTCCGGTTGAAATTGTCTTTGTTTTGCGGTATACTGATAAAGACTTCACCGGAAAGGATGATCCTATGAACCGCTTTTTGCGGGTGTTCGCACTGATTCTCTGCGTGGTTCTTCCGCTTTGCTCCTGCGATTTGTTTTCGCTGTCGGGTGAGAAGATCGACGAATCCGCGTTTGATTTTGAAACTCAGCTTTCCCCGCCGCAGCCGGGCGAAGAAATTGCCGTCGTGACGACCACCGAGGGCGTCATCAAAATGAAATTTTTCCCGCAGTATGCGCCGCAGGCGGTCGAAAACTTCAAGCAGCTTGCCGCGGACGGATTCTATAATGACACCTATGTGTTCTGTGTGCAGCCGGACATGGCGTTTATGGCGGGCTCTCCCGCACAGGACGGCTCGGTTTACAAAAGCATTTTCAACGACGGAAAACCGTTTGACGTGGAATATTCCGATGCCATCTGGCATTTTTCCGGCTCTGTTTCCGCACTCAGCGACCAGAAGGACAAAGCCGACAGCCGATTTTTCATGCTCGGAAACTACAAAACCGACGAGGATACGCTGAAGAAAATGGAACGCTCGGGCTATCCGGAGGCTTTGATTGAAAAATACCGCACCGTCGGCGGAGCACCGGCACTTGACCGCCGTTATACCGTCTTTGCCCAAGCCTATGAAGGGCTTGAGGTGATTGATGCCATCAACGCGGCGGAAATCGACACCGAGACCGGTTTCCCGAAAAAAGAAATCAAGATCATCTCTGTGAAAATCACAAAGGCGTGAAAGGAACTGTAATGAAAAGATTGTTTAAAACCGTTTGCCTGTCCCTGTGCTTGCTGCTGTGCGCTTCCTGCGGAAGCTCGCAAACCGTTGACGGCGACGCTTTATTAAAAGAGAAAGGAAACCCCGAAATGATTCAATTTTCCGAAATGAAAGACGGCGAGCAGATCGCCGTGATCGAGACCAACTACGGCGACATCAAACTGCGTTTCTTCCCGGAGAACGCTCCCAAGGCAGTGGAGAATTTCCTCACGCTGGCGCAGGAAGGCTATTATGACAACACGATTTTTCACCGCGTGATTGCCGATTTCATGATTCAGGGCGGCGATCCCACCGGCACGGGCTACGGCGGCGAAAGCAAGTGGGGCGAACCGTTCTCCAATGAAGTTTCGCTGAATCTGTTCCACTTCTACGGTGCGCTTTCCATGGCAAACTCCGGCGGCACCAATTCCAACGGCAGCCAGTTTTTCATCGTGCAGAACCACTCCGTGGAAGAGAACATTCTCAGCCAGATGGAGACCGGCGGCTGGCCCAAGGACGCCGTCGAGCAATACCGCAAGGTCGGCGGAACCTATTGGCTGGACATGAAGCATACCGTTTTCGGACAGGTGTTTGAGGGTATGGACACCGTGGAGAAAATCGCCAAGGTCAAGACCAATGCCTCCGACAAACCCGCAGAGGATGTCGTGATCCGCAAAGTGACGGTTTCGGAATACAAAAAATAACGGAAAGTCCCCGAAAAAAATTCGGGGACTTTTGCTTATTTCATTGATCTTTTCGTGCTTTTTTGTTATACCGGCTATAAACGCTGAAAACACGGAGGAACCGAAAAGAACGACCCACGGATTGACTTTGCCGTTCGGATTCAAAGCATCGCCCAGGCGGGGCTTCAATACGGCAAAGACCGCTTTGACAAAGAGCGGTACGAGCAATTGCGGCAGATTGACGCCGAAATGATTTCGGAAAGAACCGATCTTCCCGTTTCCAAGATTTACGGGCTGTTTTGTAACGAAAGCGGCTATCAGACGCCGAAAATCGACACGAGAGCGGCGGGTTTTTTGGAAGAAGG
>DLVP01000034.1:0-247 GCA_003445125.1 Oscillospiraceae bacterium
TCGGCAAACGTGGTTTTATTTTTATTGTCGGAAGCGGTTTTCAGCTTTGCCTTTCCGAAGCTCATGGCTCTTCCGGCACCGCCGCCTGCCGCCTGCCGCATGGTGAACACCCAGAATACAACCAACAGTCCGATCAGGATTACCGAGGGGATCATGCTCACCCACCACGGTGTCTCCGTTGCCCGTTCATAGTTGAAGACGATCGGATTTTCCGGATTCGTCTGATTATAGGTTCTCACCAGTTCAC
>DLVP01000034.1:278-6189 GCA_003445125.1 Oscillospiraceae bacterium
CCAAAAAAATGGAAACATTCGGAACCGCATAGACGACGGTGGTCTTGCTTTCATCCGTCTTTTGACGGACGGCAATTTTCATTTTGTAAAAGTCTTCCGGTACTGCATCGGTATCCACGGTCATGGTCAATTTTCCGCTGCCGAGATTGACGGTATATTCCCGCACGCTTCCGGAATCGAACAGTGCCACAATCTCGGAATAATCCGGGGTTTTCGTCACCGGCTGACTGAACATCAGCGATGCGAAAACCAGCACGATCGCGGCAACCGCCACATAAATCAGCGCATTTCTTCGTTTACTGTTATGCAAACAAACCACCTCACCTATTGTTTATGTCTATCGCTTATTTTGTGTAAACTTTCGGGTCCAAAATGCCGACATACGGCAGATTGCGGTATCTCTCCGCATAGTCAAGTCCGTAGCCCACCACAAATTCATCGGGGATCGTGAAGCCCTTATATTTCAATTCCAGCTCCACTTTATGTCTTTCCGGCTTATCCAGAAGCGAACAAATTGCCACACTGGCAGGACCTCTTGCCTTCAGTATTTCCATGAGGTAGCTCAGCGTCATACCGCTGTCCAAAATGTCCTCCACGATCAAAAGATCATAACCGGCAATGTTCACGTCCAAGTCTTTTAATATTTTAACCACACCGGACGTTTTTACACCGCTTCCGTAACTGGAACCCGACATAAAATCGATACGTGTCGGAATGGTTATGGCACGCATCAGATCTGCCATAAATACCACGGAGCCTTTCAGCACGCTGACCAGCAGCAGCTTTTTGTCGGCATAATCCTTGCTGATCTGTGCACCGATCTCCGTGACACGTTCCTTTAATTCCTGCTCATTGATAAGAACCTTGCAAATATCGCCTGTCATTTTTTACCGTCCTCCGTCTTTTCATCAAACACAACCGTCAGCATACGCCGCGTGTTTTCGTCAGCACAGCACCGCTGATCACATCCGAACCCTTCCACCCACAAAATTCCGTTTTCATCGGCAAGCACCGTCAGACGGCTTCGCTGCGAAAGAGGAATTTTCTTTTCGTTGAAAAGTTTTTTCAGACTTTTGGTCATCGGATTACTTGCCAAACGCACGCAATCCCCGTTTTTGCGGGAGCGTATTACCAAACCATGTGTTATTTTATCATAATCCATGTATTTTTTTAAGACCTTTTGATTAACTTTTTTTGAATTTATGACATTTTCTCCGTCAATCACGGTCAATTTGACTTTTTTTGTTCCGGACACGGGCATCCATTCTCCGATGACCGCCGGAAATTCAAACGGAGTTCCTTCCTTTTCTTCGGCGTTCACCGAAAGCACTCCGTTTTTTACGGAAACATTGCGGTTTCCGTCCACGCTGAGTTTTCCCCTGCCGTCCGAAAGCATTTTTTCCACCGCGCACAAGCGCGCATATTCCACGGCTACTTCATGCTGCTTCAGAATTTCGGCAACGGCACGCCGCCAAAGCGACAACGGAAGTTCATTGAGTTTTTCGCAGGAAAAGCCGCCGTCGAGCTTTGCGGAATCCAACGCCCGACAAGTCTCGCTTTCCAGAAATTTCTCGTCCGTCAGCAAGGCTTCCTGCATCCGCCGAACGGTCTTTGCAATCTGCGGATTTTCGGATTGCAGAAGCGGAACCAACCGATGTCGGATCCGATTGCGGGTGTAGTTGTCACTGTCATTGGTACTGTCGGTCACATAACACCAATGCTGTGTCTGGCAATATGTTCTGACCTCCTGTGCCGTGCAGTCAATCAACGGACGCACATACTTTCCGCGCGTCGGAGCAATGCCGCACAAGCCCTTAAGTGCCGTCCCGCGCATCAGATTCCACAAGGTGGTTTCCATACTGTCGTCGGCGGTATGCGCAGTGGCAACCTTGCCCTCCAGCCGATCAAACGCCTCATACCGCAAGCGGCGCGCACAGGTTTCCTCGGATTCTTTCGTGCGAAGGCCTTCCCCCCGCACATCCACGCAGAACACCCGAAGTGAAATCTCCAGCTCCGCACACAGCTTTTCGCAGAACTCTCGGTCGCGTTCCGATTCTTCCCCGCGAAGCTGATGATTGACATGACAGGCGGAAAACGTGAAATTCATTTCCTTCTGCAAATCCTTCAGCAAATGCAGCAGACAAACCGAATCCGCGCCGCCCGAAAGAGCGGCAATTATATGATCCCCGCTTTGGATCATTCCATATTTTTCAATCGCGAGCTGCACTTTATTCTTCACTGCGGAATGTCTCCAAACTGGAAAATTTCGTGAATCTTCCTTCCCACGACAATTTAATAGTGGGAGTTTCACCGTGACGGTTTTTGCCGATGATACATTCGGCAATGTTCGGGTCACCGGTTTCCTTGTTATAATACGCCTCGCGGTAAAGGAACATGACAATATCGGCATCCTGCTCGATTGATCCCGATTCACGCAGATCGGACAGCACCGGGCGGTTTCCTCCCTCTCGTTTATCCGACGCACGGGACAACTGGGACAGCACAATGACCGGCACATCCAGTTCCTTCGCCATTCCCTTCAAGGATTTGGTGATCTCACTGACCTCCTGCACACGGTTTTCTATGCGGCGAACAGAACCCATCAGCTGCAAATAGTCAATGACAATCAGCCCCAGATTTTTCAGGCGGCGCGTTTTTGCTTTGACTTCCGCCACATTGATACCGGCGGTATCGTCAATATACAGATTTGCCTTGGAAAGCGTTTCGGCATTCACCGCAATGCGTTCCCAATCGTCCGTGGAAAGCTCACCGGTGCGCAGGGCGCTGCTGGTGACGCGTGCTTCCGAGGACAACAGGCGCAGAGCAATCTGTTCTTTGGACATTTCCAAAGAAAACACCGCCACATCCTTTCCGCTTTTTGAAGCCACATTGGTGGCAATATTCATCGCAAAACTGGTTTTTCCCATACCGGGGCGTGCCGCCAGAATCAACAAATCCGACTTATTGAGTCCCATAATCGCCCGATCGAGATCGGCAAATCCGGACGGTGTTCCTTTATACTCGGAATTGTCGTCGGCACTGAGTTTCTGGAGTTTATCATATGTGGAAATCAGAATTTCATCGATGCGCGTCAGACCGTTGGCTTCTTTTCCCTGACGGATATCATAGATTTTCTGTTCCACCTGATCCAGCAGGCTTTTCGGATCCTCCTGCCCCTGCGACACATTGGTATTGATTTCCTGGGCAATCAGAAGCAGTTTGCGAAGGTAGGCTTTTTCCTGCACGATCAGCGCATAGTTTCTGACATTGGACACCGACGGTACAATCTGCGCCAACGAAGTCAGATAGACCTTTGCTGCTTCATCAGTTTCAAAAATTCCGGCGTTTTTCACTGCTTCCAGAATGGTGATGGTATCCGCCGCCGCGCCCGACACGAACATCCGCATCATGATGGCAAAAATTTCCTGATGGCTTTTTCGATAAAAGCTCTCAGCGGAAATGTACTGCATCACTTCGGATATGCAGGAAAAATCAAGCAGAATACATCCCAGAACGGACTGTTCCGCTTCCAACGAATAAGGGGCGTTTTCCGTTGTTATGTTCTCCACCGTATCCCACCGTTTCTTATTCTTTTACCATGACCTGGCATTTAGCTGTCACGCCGTTGTAAAGCTTGATTTCCACGGCGTATGTACCGAAGGTTTTGATGTCGTTTTCAAGCACGATTTTTTTCTTGTCGATAGTCGTGGAAAATTTTCGATTGATCTCTTCGGCAATTTCCTTGGAAGTGATCGAGCCGAACAGTCTGCCGCCCGTACCACCTTTGGCGGTCAGTTCCACGGTTTTGCCGTCGATCTTCTTTGCGGTTTCTTTTGCCTGTGCAAGTTCGATTTCCTCTTTGTGTTTCTTTGCCTGTTCTTTATTTTTCAGGTCGTTCATCGCGGTTGAAGTTGCTTCGATTGCCAGCCCTTTTTTCAACAGAAAGTTGCGCGCATAGCCATCCGATACTTCTACCAGTTGCCCCGCTTTGCCGCTTCCCTTTACATCTGCTTTCAAGATAACCTTCATTTGAATTCCTCCTCAGGATTTTTTCTGATTCTC
The DNA here is from genome assembly GCA_003445125.1 of Oscillospiraceae bacterium. Classification (GTDB taxonomy): domain Bacteria; phylum Bacillota; class Clostridia; order Oscillospirales; family Ruminococcaceae; genus UBA11540. Next base: position 4,341 of record DLVP01000034.1, read on the forward strand.
GTAATACCGGTCAATCGCTGCCAGCAATTTAGCCTTTGCCTCATCAAGCGATTCTCCCACAAGCTGTGCGCCCGCCATGGTCAGATGACCGCCGCCGCCGAGAGTTTCCAGTATCAGCTGTACATTAATTTCACCCAGTGAACGTCCGGACAGCGACACCTGAGTGCCGTCATCGAACATCACGAAGGACGCATCCACATTACTGATTCCCAAGAGTTCGTCCGCCGCCTGTGCGGTAATCACCCGCATATCGGTAGTATCCTCTTCCCGGTACACGGCAATGGCGCAGCGGCGATAAATTTCCGCGGAAGACACCAGCCGCGTTTTTCTCTGATAGGACTCCATGGAATTGGCAAACATCTTGCGCACTTCCACCGTATCGGCACCGAGGCGTTTTAAATATGCCGCCGCTTCAAAGGTGCGCACACCGGTTTTCAGCACGAAATTCTTGGTATCCAGCATAATACCTGCCAAAAGGCACTCTGCCTCATTTTTGCCGATATTTTTGCGCTCATTCATGTACTGCACCAGTTCCGTCACCATTTCCGCTGCGGAAGAAGCGTAGGGTTCATGATAGAAAATTACCGCATTATCAATATGATCCACGCTCTTGCGGTGATGGTCGATCACAACCACCGTTTTGCACGCTTTATAAATTTCCTGAGACTCCACAAAATGCTTGATATGGGTATCCACCACGACCAGCAGTGTTTTTTTCGTGATCACGGTCATAACTTCGTTGGGATGATAAAAAAGATCAGTCACACCACGCTCCCGCATCATACGGATCAGCGGCTGCGCCAGGCACTTGCTTTCATCAACCGCCACATAAGACATTTTTCCCATCTGCCGAACCGCCTGTGCCAGTCCGACCGCAGAACCGATGGCGTCCAGGTCACCGAAGGTATGTCCCATAATCACCACATTATCCGCCGCATTGATCAGCTCGCACAATGCCGAAGCCACAATCCGTGCCTTGACCTTCGTGCGTTTTTCCACGCCCTTGGACACGCCGCCGAAAAACTCATAGCCGTTTTCGGTTTTGACCGCCGCCTGATCGCCGCCACGTCCCAGACACATATCCAACGCCTGACGTGCGAAATGTTCGGATTCACTGTATCCGGCGCCTCCGCGGCCTACGCCGATTGAAAGCGTTGCCTGCATTCTGCCGCCCGCCACTACGTTTCGGACACGGTCAAGAATCTCGAATTTGTTTTCGATCATCTTTTTTATGTACCGTTCCTCCACCACGGCAATCATTTTATCGCGCTCGTACTTTTTCACCAAGCCGCCCGCCTGTGTGACGTACCGCTCGATTGCCAGTTCGATTTCACCGATCACCTGGGACTTTTCGCTGTCCGTGGCGTTCTGCACCAATTCTTCATAGTTATCGATCACGAACATCAGCACGGAGGGACGGGTATCAAAATATTCCTGATAATATTTTTTCAATTCGGTATTTTCGGCAAAGTAAAACAGAATTTTTGTATCCGTCTGCGTAGAGGCTTTGACGGCATAAACCGTGTATTTTTTGTTCAGATACGCTGCCTCTTCTTTTCCGGAAACAAAATCCTCCTCCGAGAACTTCATTCCGCCGCACATCGTGCGGATGCTTTCCCCGTAAGCATCCCGACCATCCAGCACCTGTACGCGGAAGTTTTCGCTGTACCAGACAATTTCACCCTTTTGATTAGTGACTGCCACGGGAAGCGGATAGCGGTTCATCAGATCCAGATCGCCCGCTTTTAATGCGTGCGACACCGTCTGCAGCAACCGGAACACGCGGCGATTGGCGGAAAGGCTGTACAGCAGCACTCCCGCCACCGCAAGGAGCAGGATCGCAAGCTGC
>DLVP01000076.1:0-472 GCA_003445125.1 Oscillospiraceae bacterium
AAAATCAAAATTTCTTGACAAATTACCGCTGAGTTGCTATACTTTAGGCGTTTTGAAATCAATATTTGATCATCGCATCGTGAGGTGACACCATGAAATACAAGCGTCTTTCTTCCGTTTTTTGCGTAAAAAACTTTCGGATTCTCACATTTCGGAGATCCTTGCGTTATATCGGGGAAATCCGCTCTACTTCAAGCACTGCCCGCCTTCTCCGGACGAGGACACGGTAAAGGGTGACCTACGCGCCTTGCCGGACGGGAAAAGTGCGGAGGACAAACACTTTCTCGGATTTTACGACAAAAATTTGCTTGTGGCTGTGATGGATCTGATCACCTGTTATCCCGACAGCAACACTGCCTTTATCGGGCTTTTTATGGTTGCCGAAACAAGGCAGGGAATCGGCACGGGAAGCCAAATCATTTCCGAATGTTTGCGCGCTCTGAAAAGCATGGGATTCGGACGTGTACGGCCA
>DLVP01000076.1:481-5815 GCA_003445125.1 Oscillospiraceae bacterium
ACACCAACGAGCAGGCAAAACGGTTTTGGGAGAAAAACGGATTCTCCCCTACCGGTGAAAAGTACCCCACCGAGACTTATGCCCTCGTTTGTATGGAAAAGCAATTACGGTAATCCTCCTGTGCACAAAAAGTGCTGCCCGCCTGTTTGAAACAGGCGGGCAGCACTTTTTATTTCAGCACGGAAATGGCATCGGTAATCGTTTTTTCAAGCGCAAGTTTTCCGTATTTATCCACTTCTGCCTTATTCTTTTCGCCATGCGTCAGNNGGCTTTATTTTTTTCACCATGCGTCAGGCATCCGGCACCGCCGATACATCCGCCGACGCACGCCATGCCTTCTACAAAGTTGGCATCCAGCACATTTTTACTCTTTTTCAGAAGTGCTACACGGCATTCCTCAATGCCGTCACAGGAGCAAGGTTTCAGCTCGAAATCAGTGATACCGTGTTCCTTCAGTGCTTCCGCCACCGCGTCGGAAAGTCCGCCGCTGCGGGCAAAAATTCTGCCGAAATACGACGCATTATCCAACACATCTTCTTCAAAAGTGGTGATATCCATATCACGGCTGTCAAACAGTGCCTGCAATTCCTCAAACGTCATTGCTACGTCCACATACGGGCTCACCGTTTCACGCTGCACTTCCGCCTTCTTTGCCGTGCACGGTCCGATAAATACCACTTTGCAGGGTCCTTCATGTTCTTTGATGTACTGAGAGATCGTCGCCATCGGCGAAAGATTGTGCGAAACAAAGGGCAGCAATTGCGGGAAGGATTTCTCAATATAGCTCACAAACGCCGGGCAGCAGGAGCTGGTCAGGAAGCCTTTTTCCACAAGTTCCTTTGATTCGGCATATGCCACCATATCGGCACCGAGTGCCGCCTCGATGACCGTATGGAATCCGAGCTGTTTCAACCCAGTAATGACCTGACCGAGTTTCGCATACGTAAACTGGCTGGAAATGGCAGGCGCAACAACAGCGAATACCTTTTCCCCGCTTTGCTGGCTGTCTTTGAGAATACGGATTACGTCCAGGATGAACGATTTATCCATAATAGCGCCGAACGGGCACTGATATACGCACGCGCCGCAAGCGATACACTTACTGTTATCGATTGCCGCCACTTTATCCTCATTCATGCTGATTGCTTTGATTTTGCAGGCATTCTCGCACGGACGCTTACGGCTGATGATTGCCGTATACGGACACGCACGCGCGCAGGCGCCGCATTCCTTACATTTGGATTTATCGATATGTGCGACGTGGTTCTCGTCAAAAGAAATGGCACCGAAGCGGCAGACATCCTCACAGCGATGTGCCAAACAGCCGCGGCAGGCATTGGTTACCTCACAACCGCCCATCGGACACTCATCGCAGGCGATCTCAATAACCTCAATCACATTCGGATTTGACTTATTGCCGCCCATTGCCAGCTTTACGCGCTCGCCGAGGATAGCACGCTCTTTATACACACAGCAGCGCATCGTCGGCGTATTGCCGGGAACGATCATTTTCGGAATATCCATGACGTTCTCCGCCAAGGTATCATTCCACGCCTGTCTTGCCACCTCGCGCAACACCTTATATTTCAAATGCTGCACTTTCGTATCGAATTTACGCATGTTTATCCTCCTACAAGTTTTCATCATTTGAGATGGATTCTTTCAGTTTGGAAAGAGCAATCTTTGTTTCTGCTGCCGTTTCACCGAGAAGAGAAGCAATTTCCTGCACGATCCGCATCTGTTTATCCACGACTTTATCTGCGATTTCCGCCGTCTGACGGCTGATTCTATCCTTCTGCTCCCGTTGTATTTCCTCTGCGGTCACATCGCGCAGAATGCACACGAGCAGTCGGTATTCCCGATCATACAGCACGGTTTCCTCAACATATTTATCATAATCTGCCAAATAAATCCGCTTATTGTGAATGTTTCTTCCGGTATGAAGAACCTGCAAAAAATCCTTCGGATCCATAATCCGCACCACACCGTCACCCAACACATCGGAAGAATCCCGAAGGTTCATGATCTTCAATGCCGCACGGTTGATCTGCTGCACTTCAAGTTTTTCATTGAGTACAAAAAGCCCGTTGGGAGTGTTTCTCACTACGGTATCGGAAAAACTCTCCGCGCGTTCCTCCAAATAAGGCAGACACATGGTGATCTCTGCTTTTCCGTGATACACCGCAATTGCTTTTTCGCGGCAGGTATCATATCCGCAGGAACCGCAGTTGAGTTCATCGGACGGCTTGGTTTTTCCCATCTGGCGCAGAATTTCCGTAATTTCTGTCTCGGTCGGCGGCCGCAGCCGACGCGCAATCGGAATAAAATTTTTATGAAGTTCATGTGCATCCGGTTGTTTTACGGAAAAATCGCGCTTTCCGGCAAAGCGAACCACCGCAAGGTAATCCTTCACCGGTGTACGGTGAAATTTTTCCATCACCGGTCCGCCGATACAGCTGCCCACACACGCAGACATTTCCACAAAACAGCGGTGTATCTTTCCGGCAGCGATATCCTTCAGCGCCGCCATACAATTTTCCACGCCGTCTACCGCCATATACGTATAGCCTTCCGGCTTTTCCGTCATCGTCTCAAGGATTCCGCCGACCGTGGGGAAGAGTCTGGCACGGCTGTTTTCATCGACATCCGTTTGCTTTTCAAGCTCCACATTTTCCGCTTTCAGCCACGCAGTCAATTCATCAAAGGTCAGCACGGCATCCACAATACCTTCGTAGTACTGCGCCTCGTCTTTTTTGGCAACGCACGGTCCGACAAACACGGTTCTGGCGTTCGGAATCCTTTGTTTGATATCCTGACAGTGTGCCTGCATTGGTGAAAGAACATCTGCCAAATTCGGCAGTTGCTCCGGAAAGTACTTTTGAATCAGAAGATTCACCGAATGGCAGCAGGACGAAATCAAGACATCCTGTGTCTGTTCCCGAAGTTTTTCTTCATAGGCGTTTTTCACGATCGTCGCGCCGACTGCTGTTTCTTCCGCGTCGTAAAATCCCAGTTTTTTCAGTGCTTCTTTCATCGCGCGGATCCCGACGCCCTCGTAATTGGCAACAAAGGAAGGCGCAAGACTGACTACCACGGGATTTCCTTCCTGAAGCAGCACTTTGACTTTTTCGGTTTCATCAACAATCTGTTTGGCATCCTGCGGACAGACAACAAAGCACTGACCGCACATTATACACTCATTTCCAATGATATATGCCTGGTTTCCGGAAAAGCGAATGGACTTGACCGGGCAATAGCGAATACATTTATAGCAGTTTTTGCAATTGGATTTTTTCAGTGTCAAGCAATCCACACTGCTTCTCCTTTCCCGGACGATCAGACCTTTGCCAGAACGTTTTCCTCAAAAAATGTTTTTGTTGTGTCCGGGGAGACAGAGTACAAAGTATCTTCGATCTTCACACAGACACCATCCTGACAGTGCCCCATACAGAATGCGCCTGCCAGCTCTACTTTATCCGAAAGATTGTTCTCGCGAATCAGATATTGCAGTTGATCCACCACCTGACGCGAACCTTTGATATGACATGAGGAACCGATACATACTGTCACTTTCATAAAATCACCCTTTAAATTTTTTGTTCAGAAACGCGAGGGACAGCGCCATATTTTCATATTGTACCAACACATTTTCCGGCGTGCGGAGTACGCAGGGAGCAAAGCACCACAGGGCGCGGATTCCCGCCTTTACCATACGGTCGCAAACCTCCTGCGCCTGTGAGGACGGAACGGTGAGAATGCCGATTTTTACACGGTGATCCCGACAAAAATTCTCGAAATCCGCCATCGGAAAAATCGGTTTTCCGATATGGCTGAATTCCGGTTTTGTCACCGCTATGTCGAAAGCGGCGGTGATATCCAGACCATATTCACCGAATCCGCCGTAATCCAACAAAGCGCGTCCCAATTTTCCCGCGCCGACAATTACCACGCGGCTGTCCTCTCCGTCGTTGAGAAACCGTTCCAACGAAAGGATCAGATCATCCACGCGATAGCCGGTTTTCGGTCTTCCCGCACCGCTGACTGCCGCAAGGTCTTTACGAACCTGCACTTCACCCAGCCCGAGTTCCTTGGCAAGGATGGTGGCAGAGATATTGTCCGTTGCCGGGAAAACGGTTTTCAGATACTTCAGATACTGTGGAATTCTCCCCAATGTCGCCCGTGAAATTTCCGCCCGTTTCATCCTGCCACCTCCCTGTTTTGAAAGCTGTCGTTATGCGTGAGCCTCCGCAGCGGCACGATCCGCTGCTTCATCCAACTTTTTGTTGCGGAAATAGAGACCCACATCGATCGAAATTTCGATAAAGTTGAGTACATAGAAGAAAAAGCTGAGGAAGAAAATGAAGCCCGATTTCGGAGCGACTCCGAACAGACCCGCTGTTTCGATAATCTTTTTCGCAATGCCGCAGGCATAACCAATCAAAAGGAAAACCTCAAAGAACAAGCTTTTTCCTTTAGCGGTGCGGGAGACCCACGATTTACGGATTGACAACGGCCAGGAAAGTCCAAAGCAAAAAATTGTCAACGCTTCCAACAAATCAACCAACATACAAGTGTCCTACTTTCTTATTTTTGTCTGCGATAATCCGGCAGCAATTTCGGAGAAACCTGTTCGGTCTCGATTCCTGCCGCTTCAAGCTGAGCGTCAAATTTCGCGATATGCTCCAGCGTCAGCTTGCCGACCGTCACATCTTTAGCGCGCGCTGCCGCATTTTTGCCGGCACTGCGTCCGAACACAATGATATCCAGCAGCGAATTGCCCATCAGGCGGTTACGTCCGTGAATACCTCCGACCGCCTCGCCTGCTACATACAGATTTTCCACATTTGTCGTCTGTCCGTCCACCGTAATGTCCAGACCGCCGTTCTGATAGTGCAGCGTCGGATAAACCAGGATCGGTTCTTTACGGATATCGATACCGTAGCTGGCAAACATACGCATCATGGCAGGAATTCGTTTTTCAATCGTTCCCTCGCCGCCGATTGCTTCAATCATCGGCGTATCCAGCCACACGGCTTTGCCCATTCCGGTATCCACACCCTCGTTGCGGTCGGAACATTCACGGATGATTGAAGCCGCCGCCACGTCACGGGTTTCCAACGGATGCATGAACACTTTGCCGTCGCGGTTGACGAGCTTTGCGCCCAGAGAACGAACCTTTTCCGTCACCAACGCACCGAAAATCTGCTGCGGGAACGCCGCACCGGTCGGGTGATACTGCAAAGTATCGGCATAAAGGAGCTTGGCACCGACACGGTAGCCCAGCACCAGTCCGTCTGCGGTTGCTCCGTAGTGGTTGGAGGTCGGGAAGCCCTG
>DLVP01000076.1:5848-6285 GCA_003445125.1 Oscillospiraceae bacterium
GCATACGTCCGGCGCCGCCGGTGGCAATAATCACCGTTTTGGCACGTGCTACCATCAGTTCCTTCGTCTCCATATTCATCAGAACCGCTCCGGCGGCTTTGCCGTTTTCATCCAAAATCAGTTCAATTGCCGCTGTGAAATCCACCACCGGAATTCCGCGATTGAGAACCTCATCACGCAATGTACGCATGATCTCGGCACCGGAATAATCCTTTGCCGCGTGCATACGTTTCCGCGACGTACCGCCGCCATGGGTAGTAATCATTGTGCCGTCGGGCGCTTTATCGAACTCTACACCCAGATCATTCAGCCACAGAATTGCCTCCGGCGCATCACAAACCAGCTTTGCCAGCAGTTCGCGCTTTGCCGCGTAATGTCCGCCGCCGAACGCATCCACGAAGTGGATGGCGGGAGAATCGTTCGGCTTATCCGCCGCC
>DLVP01000143.1:0-179 GCA_003445125.1 Oscillospiraceae bacterium
TCCGATTCGTCCAGTTTTTCAAGACAGCCCTGCGCTTTCAGATATTTTGCCGCGACAGTCGCAATGTCCATCAGACAGATCGGCTTTGTGCGTCCGAGCTCTTTTCGGATGGAAAGATACTCTTGGTAGGCACTTTGAAGCAATTCGTCCTCAAAAGTCACACGGTCGATGTGGGTACG
>DLVP01000143.1:205-5433 GCA_003445125.1 Oscillospiraceae bacterium
GGCAGTGATCCGACCAGTAGGTGTCAATCATTCGGATTTCGGTCACGGTGGGGTCGCGGTGTTCCGATCGGAAGTAATCCCGGCAGAACCGAAGGTCGTCGATGTCCATGGCAAGCCCGTACCGACGGATGAAATCGGAAAGCCCGTTGTCGTCGAGCGCGGTGAACCCGTCCAGCGTGGCGACGGAGGAGGGAAGTTCGTATTTTACAACCAGTGTTTCGGGCTTTTCGAGCGACGCTTCGCGCGATTCCACGGGGTTGATCACATACTTTTTGATTGCACTCAGTTGTGCATCGGTGATGTTTCCGTACAGCATATAGACTTTGGCGGTACGGACAAGCGGACGGTCGCCGCGGGAGATCAGCTGGATGCACTGCGCGGCGGAATCCGCCCGCTGGTCAAACTGACCGGGAAGATATTCCACTGCGAAAACGACAGCGCCGTCGTTTGGAAGGTCACGGTAGGTGAGGTCAAGCTGCGGTTCAGAAAACACGGTGTATATCGCATAATCAAACAATTCTTCGGTGATATTTTCCGCGTCGTAGCGGTTGATGATACGCAGCGCAGTGACACTCGTGATCTGCAAAAGCGAGCGGATGTCCTCAAGCAATGCGTTTGCTTCGGCGGCGAGTTCTTTTTTCTTTTCCGTGAAGATGCGGTATACCATGTCATTGCTCCTTTCCGGCATTCAGTGCCTTTAACCCGATGTCCCTGCGGAAAAACGCGTGGTCAAACGAGATTTTCCCGACCTTTTCATATGCCGCGGCGACCGCCTCCCGAAGGGTGGGAGCAGTGGCGGTGACGCCGAGAACCCTCCCTCCGGAGGTGACGAGCTTTCCGTCCTTCCTTTCGGCGCCTGCCGCAAAAACGCTGTCCTTCACACTGCGGTCTATGTGAATCTCAAAACCTTTTTTATAGTGCTTCGGATACCCCTCCGACGCCATGATCACACACGCGGCAGAAGCGTTTTGAAAACGCACGTCAATGTCGGACAGCGTGCCGTTTGTCACGGCGCGCATTACGGTGAAAAGATCGGTTTCAAGCAGCGGCAGCACCACCTGCGTTTCGGGGTCGCCGAAGCGGCAGTTGTATTCTATTACCTTTGGGCCGTCGTGAGTCAGCATAAGTCCGAAATAAAGGCAGCCCTTAAAGGTGCGCCCTTCGGCGTTCATTGCTTTCACGGTCGGAAGAAAAATTTTTTCCATGCAAATTGCGGCAACCTCGGGCGTGTAATAGGGATTGGGCGCGATCGTGCCCATGCCGCCCGTATTCGGTCCTTTGTCGCCGTCCAAAGCACGTTTGTGATCCATGGAAGAAATCATCGGGACGACGGTCTTGCCGTCCGTAAAGGACAGAACGGAAATTTCGGGACCGGTCAGAAATTCTTCAATGACGATTTTTTCGCCGCTTTCGCCGAAAACACGATCGAGCATCAGCTCGCGGACGGCATTTTTCGCCTCGTCCCGCGTTTCGGCGATAATCACGCCCTTGCCGAGCGCCAGCCCATCCGCCTTGATGACCGTCGGCAGCGGCGCGGAGTCGAGATAGGCAAGCGCTTTTTCGGCATCGTCGAAAACCTCATAAGCGGCGGAGGGAATGCCGTATTTTTTCATGAGATTTTTGGAAAATACCTTGCTTCCTTCGATAATCGCCGCTTTTTTGTCGGGCCCGAAGCAGGGAATCCCGATTTCGGTGAGGGCATCCACGGCGCCGAGACAAAGCGGATCGTCCGGAGCGACCACCGCATAATCGATGCGCTTTTCTGCGGCAAATTTTACCTGTGCGTCAATGTTCTTTGCGCCGATATTCACGCAAACCGCTTCCTGTGCAATGCCGCCGTTGCCGGGGAGAGCGTAAATTTCGGTAATATCTTTGTTTTCTCTGAGCTTTTTAATGATGGCGTGTTCGCGTCCGCCGCCGCCGATTACCATGACTTTCATCCGCAAAACTCCTTATCAGTGATGGAACAGCCTCATTCCCGTGAATGCCATTGCGATGCCGTATTTGTTGCAGCAGTCGATGACAATGTCGTCACGGATGGAGCCGCCCGGCTCGGCAATATACGTCACGCCGCTTTTGTGCGCGCGTTCAATGTTGTCGTCAAACGGAAAGAACGCGTCGGAACCGAGGGAAACGCCCGAAATTCCGGACAGATAATTTTTGATTTCCTCATCGGTCAGCGGGGTCGGTCTGGTTTTGAAGTGTTTCTGCCATACGCCGTCCGCACAGACGTCTTCCTCGTTGCGGTTGATAAAGCCGTCAATGACGTTGTCACGGTCGGGACGGCGGAGGTCGTCTCTGAACGGCAGATTCAGCACACGATCATATTGCCGCAGAAACCAGGTGTCCGCCTTGGAGCCGGCAAGCCTTGTGCAATGGACGCGGGACTGCTGCCCCGCGCCGACGCCGATGGCTTGTCCGTCGAAAGCAAAACAAACGGAATTGGACTGCGTATATTTGAGCGTGATGAGCGAAATGAGAAGATCCCGCCGGGCGTTTTCGGGAAGGTGTTTGTTTTCGGTCACGAGGTTTTCAAGAAGGAAAGCGTCGATTCTAAAATTGTTTCTTCCCTGTTCAAAGGTGATTCCGAACACCTGCTTGCGCTCTGTCGGCGCGGGGAGGTACTCGGGATCGATTTCCACAATATTGTAGCTGCCGCTGCGCTTGGATTTCAGAATTTCAAGTGCTTCGGGGTCGTAGCCGGGCGCAATGATTCCGTCGGAAACCTCCCGCTTGATCAGCTCGGCGGTTTTTTTGTCACACGGGTCGGAAAGCGCCACCCAGTCTCCGAAGGAACACATACGGTCGGTGCCTCTTGCTCGTGCGTAAGCGCAGGCGAGCGGGGAGTCGTCAAGCCCTTGGATGTCATCGACAAAGCAGGCTTTTTTCAGCTTTTCGGAAAGCGGAATTCCGACCGCAGCGCTTGTCGGGCTTACATGCTTGAAGGAAGTCGCCGCAGGCAGTCCCACGGCTTCTTTCAGTTCTTTGACAAGCTGCCAGGAATTGAAAGCGTCAAGAAAATTGATGTACCCGGGCTTTCCGTTGAGGATTTTAATCGGCAGATCGCTTCCGTCTTCCATAAAAATCCGGGCGGGCTTTTGGTTGGGGTTGCAGCCGTATTTCAGCTCGAATTCTTTCATCGCCGTTCTCCTTTGTTTTTGTTGATGAGCGTGTCGGTGAATTTGCCGGTTTTGATGTTCGTATAGCGGACGTAAAGTGAAATTTTGTTGTCGGCATGGAGGCTTTCCCAAAGCTCGTTTGCAAAATCCTCCATGCGGTTTTCGACGGCTACCCGGTGCGCCTCGCCCGTGAAAGAGGGGAGAGGATTGCCGTCGGAAACGTAGGTGTGCAGAAAGTGACCGAGACCGGGAACCGACGGGTACGAATACGTATAACGGCAGCAGGCAGATCCTTTTCCATCCGCGCTTTTTAAAATACTCATCTCATAGCGAAAGCCGCCGTCAAAAGAAAGAAACCCGCTGATTCTCGGCGTGAAGTTCGGGGCGTCCGGTTCAAATTCACGGGTTTCCAGCGCTTCCTTAAAGCTCTTTCCTTCGTTCATCAGACGGTATACGGTGTCGGTCTGATCGCCGTTTGTCACGATCAGCCCGTTTTCTGTGGTGCGGACGGCGTTGTAAATGATCAGCGACGGATCGGCGACCTTGGAAGAATCAAACGGTTCGGTTCTGACGGTGCCGTTTTCCGAGACAAACACACGGTTTCGGCTGTTTTCGCTTCTTCCCATGATGAAATAAGCGCACACGGCGTTTTGCCGATCGGGCGTCGTGCCAATGACGATGCCGCGCCCGGGATAGGCGTTGGCAGATAAAAGGGAGGACAGGCGGTCGGTACTATACACGTTCATTTTGGCTCTCCTTTATTTGTTTGCAAACGATTTCGGCGGCTTTCGGCAGAATCTCCCATTCGGCGTTTTGCATCACGCGTTTTTGCAGGGTTTCGGGCGTGTCGTTTTCTTCCACGCTCACCGCTTTTTGCAGGATGATTTTCCCGCCGTCGGGAATTTCGTTGACCAAATGCACGGTAGCTCCGGTCACCTTCACGCCGTAGTCAAGGGCGGCTTTGTGGACTCTCAGTCCGAAAAAGCCGGCGCCGCAGAACGACGGAATCAGGGACGGATGCACGTTGATGATCCGGTTCGGATAGTGCTTTACAAAATCCGCACTTAAAATGTTCATAAAGCCCGCAAGGACGATCAGTTCGGCGTTTGCCTTGTGCAGGGCGTCCAGAATGGCTTTTTCAAATTGGTCGGCGGTCATGGATTTCCGTTCGCAGACGGCAGTGGCAATTCCGGCGGCTTCGGCTCTTTTGAGCGCGTAGGCGTCCTTGTTTCCCGAAACCACAAGACGGATTTCTCCGCTTTTGAGAATGCCGTTTTTCTCAGCGTCAATGAGTGCCTGCAAATTGGTGCCGCCTCCGGAGACCAACACCGCGATGGTTGTTTTCTTATTCAATGATAACACCCTTGCCGGATTTTATCACCGTTCCGATAAGATACGCGTCCTCGCCGTGTTCTTTCAGAACAGCCAATGCCGTTTCTTTGTCCTTGTCGGCGACTGTGACGCTCATGCCGACGCCCATGTTGAAGGTGTTGAACATATCTCTTTCCGGAATGTCTCCCGCTTTTTGAATCAGCCGGAATATCGGCGGGATACGAAGGGATGCCTTTTCAATTTTTGCGGAATACCCGTCGGGCAGCGCACGCGGAATGTTTTCGTAAAACCCGCCGCCCGTGATGTGGGAAACCGCTTTGACCTTGACCTTTTCAAAGAGGGCAAGCATGGATTTTACGTAAATTTTCGTAGGCTTCAGCAAAGCTTCCCCCAGCGATGCTCCGTCAAGCTCCTCAAGCGGGGTGTTGAGGTCGCGGTTTTCAATGTCGAAAACCTTTCGCACCAGAGAAAAGCCGTTGGAATGAACCCCCGAGGACGCAAGCGCGATGATCGCGTCGCCCTCCTGCACAGTGCTTTTGTCCAGCATTTTTTTGCGGTTCGCAATGCCGGTGCAATAGCCTGCCAGATCATAATCGTCTATTGCCATAAGTCCGGGATGCTCGGCGGTTTCGCCGCCGATGAGCGCACAGCCTGCCTGTACGCAGCCTTCCGCAACGCCGCTTACAATGGCGGCAATTTTTTCGGGATAATTCTTCCCGCAGGCAATGTAGTCAAGAAAGAAAAGCGGTTTTGCTCCGCAGCAGATGATGTCGTTGA
>DLVP01000057.1 GCA_003445125.1 Oscillospiraceae bacterium
TCGTCATCGGCGTGTTCCTGCTCCAGATTATTTTCGTCGGACTCAACTTCCTGTCTGTCGATCAGAATATGCTTTATATCATCAAAGGTTTGATCATTCTCATCGCCTGCGCGATCGATATGCGCAAATATCTGGCGCGTAAATAAAAATCGGAGGGATCGGAACTATGGAAGAAAAGGAAACGAACCGCGGAAGCGATAAAGTCCACGGCGGACTGTACGCCAAAGTGAAAATGTCGGTGCGCAGTGCCAATATCCTGGTCGCGGTGCTGTGTGCGGCACTGATCATTACCACGGTGTTTGTCGTCCGCCACGGCGGTTTCACCGTCACTTTTGACACCGACGGAGGATCGGCTGTGGAAAGTGTTCGGCTTAAATATTCCGAAACGATCCCGTCGATTGATTCCCCCGTGAAAGAAGGATACCGTTTTTCGGGATGGTATACGGATCGCAGCTTCACCCGACAGTGGCGGGAAGAGGATCCCGTGGTCGGAAGCATGACGCTGTATGCAAAGTGGGAAAAGTAAATAATTTCAAAAATTCCGGTTTCAGACGTGCTGTTTGAAGCCGGAATTTTTTTCCTGTGCCCCCTCTCTTGCTTTTGAGGATATTGCGTGTTAAAATAGAAGAAAAAAGCGGGAGGAATTTATGAACTATACCGTTTTGGTGGTGGATGACGAATACGAGCTTCGTCGTGCGCTGATAGAAAAGGTCGATTGGGAGAGCGCCGGTTTTGACGTGGCGGGAGAAGCGGAAAACGGCGTGGAAGCGCTGGAACTTGTGGAAACGTTGGAACCCGATCTGATCATCACGGACATCCGGATGCCGATGATTTCGGGATTGGAGCTTTGTCAAAAGGTTCGTCAACTGCGCCCCGCGACGCAGATTGTGATTCTGAGCGGATATGACAGCTTTGAGTATGCCCGAACGGCAATTGATTATAATATTATCAGCTATCTTCTCAAACCGCTGACTTCCTCCGAAATGACGGAAGCGATGGTGGATATTCACCGCCGCATGGATGAGAAGATCGGAAGCGTTGCCGCTTCGGCGTCGCACGATCTGGAATCCAAATTGAGACGGGCGGAAAAGGAAGAATTTTTGCTTCCGCTCATGCTCGGCAGCAGTGAAGCGCATCCGGATGAAGCACTGCTTCTTTCCCGTGCGAGGGAACTGGGGATTCTGAAAAATGAAGCGGAAGGACACCGCTTCTGTGTGCTGATTTCCAAGTTCAAAGACGCCGACGGAAGGCATTGCACCTCTCATAAACACGCCGAACTGATTGATAACGTGATTTCCAAGTATATGTCCTGTGAGACTTTTGTGGTTTACGGAAGAGCGGTGACCTTGGCAGTCGTTCCCGGCGAGGGAGAGCTTTCCAATCTCATGGAACTTCCGTTGAAGGAAACCGTGCAATCTGCCAAACGCCTTTTGGGACAAACCTGCACCGTCGGTGTAAGCCGTGAATTTCACAAACTGTCCGCTTGCGGCGACGCTTATTTTCAGGCAATTACCGCACGTCGTTATACCTCCGACGGCGCCGGCGAAGTGCGCTTTATTGACGACCAGGAGCATGATGCACAGTTTGAGTTTGACCGTGCCGAAAAAACGGCAATGGGACTGGAGCAGCTGCTCAAAGTGGGGTCTTCGGAGTCACTGAAAAGCTTTGTCAACGGACTGTATGAATCCAACACGCCCGAAAATGTGAACTTGCTTGTCATGCAGATCATCGCCACGGTCTACCGCGTGGTCAACGCCGTGACCGACAAAAACGGAATATTGAAGCTTGCCGCGGACAATCCGATGTTTTCCCGCATGACTTCGTACAGCGATGAAAGCGTCATGAAAAACGAACTGCTGGATTTTTGCACCAGTGCCAAAGCCATTATCGAAAATTCGCAGCGTCGGGAAAGTGAAATTCTCTGTGACCGCGTGGTGCAGATTATCGACGAGAACTACGGAGACGAGGAATTGTCTCTGACAAGCGTGAGCAACACACTTGCCGTCAGTCCGAACTATCTGAGTACCCTGATAAAAAAGACAAAGAAAAAGAATTTTATCACGCTTCTGACCGAACGCCGCATGAAGGCGGCACATGATATGATTCTCTGCTCGGGCATGAAAATGTTGGAAATTTCGGAAAAATGCGGTTACAGCGACCAGCATTATTTCAGCTACTGCTTCAAGAAATTTTACGGTGAATCCCCGAATAAGCTGCGGCAGGCGAGGACGGAAAAACAATGAAAAAGGACAGACAAACTCTCGGTCTTTCTTCTCTTACGATTATATCGATTGTGGTGGCAACCGCATTGACGGTCACGTTTTCCATCGTGATCTTTGCTTCGGTGTACAGTAATGCGCTTTCCGACAATGCGGTCGTGAATGCGGATCAGACAGTGAAGCAGGCGGCAGTGGCAGTGGATAATGCGCTGGATTCCATGCGCTCTCAGCTGGAGGAAATTTCGCGGCTGATCGGCGAAAACGGAGAGGAAACAACGCTGAAATCGTTGATAGATACCTTGGTTAGCGTGCGCAAGGACATTCTGGCAGTAACGGTATACGGGGAAAACGGTGAGATTGTTTTTTGCGCGGGCGGAGAGTATCCCCTAAAAGAAAAAATCTACAAAGATCTTTCGTTCGACAAGGCGCTTTTCGATGCTTCTCCGGAGTTTTCCGTCTCCGCGCCGCACGTGCAGAGCATATTTGAGGGAAATTACCCGTGGGTGGTTACAGTTGCCAAAAGAACCGAAGAAGCCGTGGTCGGAAACGGACGGTATGTGACGGTTGATTTCAGTTTCAACCCTCTTGCCGAATATATCGATCGTGTAGGCGTCGGACAACACGGATATTGTTATATTGCCGATGAATACGGTCATGTGATTTATCATCCGCAGCAGCAGGTGATTTTTTCGGGAATCAAATCCGAAAATGAGACGCTTGTGGCGGGCATCAAACAGGGGACAGAACGAGAAAACGGGAAGATTACCGCCGTATGTCCCACTTCGGATGAACGCTGGAAAATTGTGGGCATCAGCTATACCGACGAACTGGAACGTGAAAGAAGCACACAGATTTTTTTCAGTATTCTTGCCACCGTTTGCTGCTGTGCGGTAGTGGCAGTGCTGGTGCTTCAGGTGTATCAACGGGTGTTCAATACGCCTGTCAGACAGCTTGTGAAGGCAATGAAAATTTTTGAAGACCGTGCGGATTCTTTCGTGTATACGCCGCAGCCGCAGATGGTCACGGAACTCGGCGAGCTCAACGATTCGTTTGCCCATATGGTTCATCGGATTCAGGAACTTGTGGAACAGGTGAGAGCGGAAGAAACTCAACTGCGCAAAACTGAATTGAAAGCCCTTCAGGCACAGATCAATCCGCATTTTTTGTATAATACGCTTGATTCCATTCAGTGGATGTGCGAACGCGGAAAGACCGAACAGGCGGCTGCCATGGTCAGCGCCCTTGCCAAACTGTTCCGCATCAGCATCAGCCGCGGTCATGAACTGATCCCGATCAAGGACGAGGTTCAGCACGCGAAGAGCTATCTGATTATTCAAAGCTATCGCTACCGCAACCAGTTTTCTTATCACTTTGAGGTAGAGGAAGGACTGGAAGATTTCCTTTGCAACAAAATCACGATTCAACCGCTGATTGAAAATGCCATCTATCACGGCATCAACCGAATGGTGGATGAAGGAGAGATTACGGTCTGTGTCAAAACGGCGGAGGACTGTCCGCAGGATATTCTCATCACCGTGGAGGATAACGGAGTGGGAATGACGCAGGAACAGTGCCGGAAAATTTTGGAAAAGGGACGCAGCGATTCCGGCGGAATCGGCGTGAAGAATGTCAACGA
This sequence comes from Oscillospiraceae bacterium, assembly GCA_003445125.1. Classification (GTDB taxonomy): domain Bacteria; phylum Bacillota; class Clostridia; order Oscillospirales; family Ruminococcaceae; genus UBA11540. Next base: position 3,856 of record DLVP01000057.1, read on the forward strand.
CCGCCTGAAAATCTATTTCGGAGAAGCCTACGGCATAGAGATACACAGTGAACCCGATGTCGGAACGAAAGTCGTGGTTCGCATCCCGAAGATTGAAAAGGAGGCGGAGGCATGAAAAAAAGAATATTTGCCGCGCTCCTTGCCGTCGGAATGGCGCTTGCCGGATGTTCGTCTACGACGACACAGGGACAAAAATATGTGGCAGTGATTGCCAAATCGGTGAATTCTGATTTTTTCCGTAATATGAAAAACGGTGTGGAATCCGCCGCCACCGAGTATAATGTGCGGGTCACTTTTGAAGGACCGGAAAACGAAGAGGACTATCTTTCGCAAAACGCCCTGATTGCCAATGCGGTGAAAAACGGTGCTGACGCGATTCTTTTGTCGTCCATTGATTATCATAAAACCAACGACGCAGTGAGCGAAGCGGTGAAAAACGGCGTGAAGGTTATCACGGTGGACAGCGGAATTTCCAGCGAGCTGGTCAGTCAGTTCATCGGTACGGACAACCGCGCGGCGGGGAAAACGGCAGGACTTGCCGCCGTGAGCGGGTTTGCTTCCGAAGCGAAAATTTTCATCGGGATTGTCAATTGTACCGAGGAAACCGACAACGGAAAACAGCGGGAGGAAGGCTTTCGCGAAGCCATTGCCTCTGTCCCCAATGCGGAGATTACCGCGATCGCGGTCACGGACAGCAACACCGAAAGCGCCAAAGAAGGCGCCTTGAAGCTGCTGCGCGAGTATTCGCAGATCAATGTGCTGGTCGGATTCAATGAGTGGCTGACGCTCGGGATCGGAGAAGCAATTCGCGAATCCGACGCGGCACAGCGCGTGCGCGGGATTGGTTTTGATACCAATGTTTTGTCGGTTTCAATGCTGGAAACGGGCGAAATGGATGCTTTGGTGGTGCAGAATCCGTTTGCGATCGGCTATCTCGGCGTCATGAACGCCGCTCGCCTGATCGGCGGCGAAACACTGGATTCACCGGAGATTTACACTGAGGTTCTTGTTGTGAACAAAGAAAATATGTTTGACGAGGACGTGCAGAAGCTGTTGTTTCGGTTTCAATGAATATTGACTTTCCTACTTGGTTGGTGTATAATAAGAAGGTCAAAAGGGGGAAGAACCGTGATTTCAACACGTGGGCGTTATGCAATACGAATTCTGACGGATCTTGCCGAACATCGCGGCGAGGGATATATTCCGATGAAAGATGTGGCAAAGCGGCAGGAAATCTCTTTGAAATATATCGAACGAATTTTGCCGGACTTCAAAACCGCAGGACTGATTGACAGTACACACGGCAAAGGCGGGGGATATCGCCTTGCCAAAGATCCTTCCGCGATCACCCTGTGGGAGATTCTGTGTCTTGCCGAAGGCGATATGGCACCGGTTGCCTGTCTCCAGAAAGGCGCGGCGGTTTGTCCGCGCGCGGCAGAGTGTAAGACACTTCCGGTGTGGGAGAAGTATTATGCGCTGACAAAAGACTACTTTTGCGGCATCACACTGGCGGATCTTTGCAATACGCCGATTGAAAATACGTATGTGATATGATAAAAACGACCCCCCGCAATATTGCGGGGGGGTCGTTTTTTACGGGTCCAGTAAAAATTGCCGCATGGAAGCAAGCAGCTTTTTTTCCCGACGAGAAACCTGAACCTGCGTCATGCCGAGCTCCTGTGCCACCTGCATCTGCGTTTTGTTCTGAAAATAGCGCAGGATGATCAGCTTTCGGTCATTGGCGGGCAAAACGGCGAGCGCCTCTTTCACTGCCAGCAAATCCACGATCCGATCCTCGTGAGAGCTGACGGCGATGTCCATCTGTCCGCTTCCTTCGTCGTCGCTTTCCGTCAGTGAAACCGTCGGCATGGAAGCGCTAATTGCCTGTGCGGCGGTTTCTTCGTCGATGTTCAGGGCGTCGGCGATTTCGGAAACCAACGGTTCTCTCCCTTGCTCCTGCAATACGGTTTCCCGGATGCGCCCGGCTTTCAGAGAAAGCTCTTTCAGATTGCGGCTGACCTTCACCGTGCCTCCGTCGCGGAAAATACGTTTGATTTCGCCGAGAATCACCGGCACGGCGTAGGTGGAAAAACGCACGCCGCGGGAAGAATCAAAACCGTCGGTAGCTTTGATCAGCCCGATACATCCCGCCTGAAAAAGGTCTTCGTATTCCACGCCGCGCCCGCGGAAACGGTTGGCACAGGCGTGTACCAGTCCGAGATTTTTTTCGATCACTTCGCTGCGGTTTGGTAAAACAGTTTCCATACACATCTGCCTTTCTTTCAGAATATGTAATCAACGGGAACTGATTTTTTTCTCCAATACCACCGTCGTTCCTTTTCCCACATGGGAAGAAACCCGCACGTGATCCATAAAAGATTCCATCACGGCAAATCCGAGTCCTGCGCGTTCTTCTCCCGGTGCTGTGGTGTAAAGCGGTTCCATGGCTTTTTTGATGTCCGCAATGCCGCACCCGTTGTCTTTGATGCGAATACGCACGCAGTTTCCTTCCAGAATCTCACAGACCATGGTAATGATCCCCAATGTGTTGCGGTAAGCGTGGACGATGCAGTTGGTCACTGCTTCCGAGACGGCGGTTTTGATGTCCGACAGTTCGTCCACCGTGGGGTCAATTTGCGCCACAAAAGCCGCGGCGGTGCTTCGCAAAAAGGCTTCGTTGGCAGAACGGCTGACCGCTTGGATTTTCACACGATTTAAAACTTCCTTTTTCATCAGATACTCCTTTACATAATGCGGGCAAGCTTGTCCAGCCCGGAAACTTTCATTACTTTTCGGATGTGATCGGACACATGAACGACTTCCACGATGCCGCCGAACGACTGCATGGTCTTGAAACGTCCCATCACCAGTCCGATGCCCGAACTGTCCATAAAGGTGACCCCCGCAAAATCCAGAACAAGTGTCTGCGGATGTACGCGTTCGATTGCGTTGTCGATTTCCTCCCGCATCCCGTGGGCGCTGTGGTGATCAATTTCGCCTTGAATATAGGCGGTTACTTTTTTTTCACTGATTTCAAGAATCACCGGCAAAATCATTCCTCCAAACAAAAAAGAATCCTGTATCTGTCATGATACAGGATTCTTTCTGAAAATTCGATCGCAGTGTGTCGATAGAAAAAATTATTTTCTTATAAAGTCCGCCACCCGTTTGTATAAAACAAAAGTCAGTACCGAGTTGATGCCCGCCTTGCAGAGATTGAAAAGCAGGATAAACGGCATCAGTTGAAGAACCACCGCGCGGTCAACGCTCATAAACAGCGGTGTAATGACCAGGTTGGCAAAAAACATCGCAAAAGTCATGGCGAGCGTTCCCGCCGACAAAG
>DLVP01000120.1:0-129 GCA_003445125.1 Oscillospiraceae bacterium
CCTTCGGATAATCCGTGACAAACAGCGGTTTTTTGAAAATTTCTTCGGTCAGATAACGCTCATGCTCGGTTTGCAGGTCACAGCCCCAATAGACCGGATATTCAAAACGATCCTTCACTTTTTCAAGCA
>DLVP01000120.1:158-5749 GCA_003445125.1 Oscillospiraceae bacterium
TCGTAGCAACCGCTTCGGTATAGGTCACACGAGCAAAATCGGAATCGATCACGTGCGTGATGCGCTCGATCAGTCCCTTATCATAAAAATCGTTGAAGAATTTCATTTCATCCGGGCACTGTTCCATCACATAGCGAAGCACATATTTGATCATATCGCTTGCCAGCTGCATATCGTCATTGAGATCGGCAAACGCAATTTCCGGTTCGATCATCCAGAATTCCGCCGCGTGGCGCGGGGTATTGGATTTCTCGGCACGGAAGGTCGGTCCGAAAGTATACACTTTGGAAAACGCCATTGCCATGCACTCGGCTTCCAGCTGTCCGGAAACCGTCAGTCCCGTCGGCTTTCCGAAAAAGTCCTGGGAAAAGTCCACCGCACCGCTTTCCGTGCGCGGCGGTTCGGACGCATCCAGCGTTGTCACGCGGAACATTTCGCCCGCGCCTTCGCAGTCGCTGGCGGTGATCAGCGGCGTATGCACATAGACAAACCCGTTTTCATTGAAAAAACGATGAATCGCATATGCCGCCACCGAACGCACGCGGAACACGGCGCTGAACGTATTGGTACGCGGTCTCAGATGCGCAATAGTGCGCAGAAATTCCGTGGAATGGCGTTTTTTCTGAAGCGGATAATCCGCGGTGGAAGTGCCCTCCACCTCCACACTCTCGGCGTGAACCTCCAACGGCTGCTTTGCCTCGGGAGTCAGGAGTACCCGTCCCTTGACAATCACCGACGAACCGACATTGAGTTTGGTGATTTCCTTGAAGTTTTCGACTTTTCCGTCCTCAAACACGATCTGAAGATTTCGGAAGGAACTGCCGTCGTTCAATTCAATAAATCCAAGTGCTTTGGAATCACGGATGGTTTTGATCCATCCCGCAACCACCACTTCGCCTTCCTTCGGGTCGGCATACAGTTTGGCAATTTCTGTCCTGTTCATTTTATTCCTCCGTTGTTTTCAGACTTTCCAGTTTTGTCACGGCGCCGTCCAGCCAATCGCCCTCGAACAGTTCAATGGTTCCCGCGTCGCACTGGCGGGCGAGCAACGGGTCGATCGGCAGTTTTCCGAGAACCTCCAAGCCGTTGGTCTTGGCAATTTCTTCGATATGGCTTTCGCCGTACAGTTTGATTTCTTTTCCGCAATCGGGGCACTTGACATAGCTCATATTCTCAACCAGACCGAGAATCGGAATATTCATCATGCGCGCCATGCGCACCGCCTTTTCCACAATCATGGACACCAGCTCCTGCGGGCTGGTCACCACAATGATTCCGTCCAGCGGAATGGACTGGAACACCGTCAGCGGTACGTCGCCGGTTCCCGGAGGCATATCCACAAACATATAGTCCACATCGTCCCAGAAGACATCGGTCCAGAACTGTTTGACCACACCGGAAATCACCGGTCCGCGCCAAATCACCGGGTCGCTCTCGTCCGGCAGCAGAAGATTGACCGACATGATATCGATTCCCAGTTTGGATTTCACGGGTTGGATGCCCGTTTCATCGACCTGCGCCTTTTCGTGATTCAAGCCGAACACCTTCGGGATCGACGGTCCCGTGACATCGGCATCCAGAATCGCCGTATGGTAATCCCGGCGGTTCATCAGCACTGCCAGAAGCGACGTCACCAGGCTTTTGCCCACGCCGCCCTTTCCGCTGACCACACCGATCACGCGGCGGACGTGGCTGTATTCATTCAGTTTTTCTCCGAAGCCTTCCTGCTGTTTCTGCTGTGAAGAGCACGCCTGACCGCAAGAAGAACAATCGTGGGTACATTCGCTCATATCTTTCATCCTTTCGGAAGCTTTCTTAAAATCTTATTATAAAACTAATTCATCGGATTGTCAAGATTGATATTGCTTCAATCCCGCCTCCAGAAACGCTTTCATTCCCTCTTTCACCGACTGCGGAGAAAGGATTTTCGCCTGATCGGTCAAGCCTGCCACCCAGGAATAAAACTGCGGACTGACCGCCACATTGACCGACACCGTAAAATGCTCGTCGTCCTGCGGAATCAGCGTGATTTCCTTGCCGAAGCGATCCAGAATCACCCCCGCCAGCCGATTATGCACCGACAGTTTCACTGTCTCCCTCTCGCCGCCGAACATTCCGAACACGCCTTTGACATAGTCGGCGGGGTCAAACCGCTCCTGCGCTGCACACGCCTGACTGCAAACGGTGATTCCTTCCATTTTATCCGCGCGGAAATGCTTCAGCACGCCTTCCTCGCGAGCAATCAAATAGTAATTTTCGTCCTCCCACACCAACGCGCAGGGATCGACACGGTAGATTTTTCCGTCATGGCGGAACACCCGGCGTTTGTCGGCGGCATAATCAAAATATCGGAAGGTGATCTGTTTCCCGTCGGTGATTGCCTCCTGCACGGCATCCACCGTATAATAAATGCTCTCGTTCATCGCCTTGATGCGGTTGAACACAAACACCTGTCCGTTCAGCTTCTGCGCCTGCGCCTTGCCGCACAGCGTTTCCAGCTTTCCGATCAGTTCCAGCGTCTTTTTCTGCGTCACAAACCGCGAACACTGCACCGCATCCACCAACAACCGCAGTTCGGGCAGTTCAAAGGTGCGGGATGCCAGAAAATACCCTTTGCCGCGCTGCAAAACAATGTCCATTCCGAAGTTCTGAAGTGCTTCAATGTCGCTGTACACCGTTTTCCGTTCTGCTTCGATCCCGTTTGCCTCCAAATATCGGAGAATTTCCTCGCAGGTGATCGGATGCTCTTCGTCGGTCGTGTTCAGAATCTTCGCCACATAGAGAATTTTCAGTTTTTGATTCGCTCCCCTTGCCATGCAGCCACCCCCTTTTATGAGTATACCTCTTTTTTGTTCGTTTGACAAGTTTTATTATTGACAAATTTTCCCATTGTGTTATAATGGCGTTACAGATAGTATTGTATAGTTGCAATAAAATCTGATGCTTATTTAAAAAGGAGAATTTTTATGTCGATTGATAATGGTGTAACTTATCGTCTGGAATGCAGAGCAGACCGTAACCGTTCTTTGAATGTTTACGGCACCACTCCTACTTCTCTTGCTAATGTTTGTCTCTATAATAGTGCCAACAATGATATTTGTCAACAGTGGGTTTTTGTGGAATCCGGCGGAAATAACAAAGGCTATCTGAAATGCAAGGGCAACCCGCAATTGATGTTAGATATCTATACCGGTACCTCTAATCCCACTATCTCAGGGGTCAACGCCCAAGTGTATGCTCAGAGTGAAACTGCTTATTTTGAAATTGAAGACAGTTCCAACGGTTACATAAAGATTAAATCGCTGTACAACGGTCGATATCTGACCGCCAATCAGGGAAAGAACGGCACCTCCGGTGGCAAAGGCGTCAATTCCGGCGGCAATGTCTATTTCTATAACGGCGGTTTGACCGATAACAGTCAGGATTGGCTGCCGATCAAGTTGGATAACGGCGGCGATGAGCCGGGCGAAGCTCCCATTGCCCCTCCTTCCGATATTGAATCAGTTGATATCATGCAGCGATACAATGCCCCTCTCCCGTTTACCGGGTCAAAAATCACCATCTATAACGTAAAAACCGACAGTAACGAAAAAAATGACAAATCCAAAGAACAATATCATCGCGGCAGCGGTTTTCGCCCAAGCGAAAACAATATGAATTTTTTGGATACCGAAAAAGGTCAGACGGTTTTGTCCACCATTCAAAATTTTGCAAAAACCGTATTTAACCAAACGGATTTACCCGCTCGCTGGCAAGTCGCTTATTATCTGTTTGGTGAATTTGATCAGAATGCAAAATTTCATCACGGTGTGGATATGGATGTTCATGACGGAGATGCGATTCATGCTTTCTGGGGCGGAGAAGTCGTTAGTAAAGGCGGCAATTACGGAAGAGTTCAAATTTATGTAGCGGATCTTGATGTCACCACAATTTACTTGCATATGAAGAATATACCTAACACATTTAATGTAGGAGATTATATTGAGGAAGGCACCGTTATCGGTTATCAATCCAACGTAAGCCGTGACTCCATTCGTTCTCATCTGCACTTTGAGGTGCGCCGAGGGAGAACAGTATATGCCGGTGACAGTACCATTTCTGATGCGAACAAAGCGTTAGCTTCCATTATCCCGTACGGTTACATGAAAAAGTGAACAATATTGAAAATAGGAGGTATTATATGAAATCCAAGTGTTTTCTTGCTGCAGTTATGGTTGCCTGCCTGTGCTTGAATGCCTGTTCAACCCCCGGAAAGAACAGCGACAGCCGCAGTGAAGCGGTATCTTCAACTGCTGAAACGTCTGCCGCTTCGACTTCTTCCGAATCTTTCGAAGCTACCAAAAACGTGCTTATCGGTACAAACGGACCCAACGGTCGGTGTACATTCTATGCCATGGATATTCCGCTTTCGTGGAATCTTGAAGGTGATGATAGGATCACACTCAACGAGCAAATGTTTGTTTACATAGGTATAAGCGACGAGTTGTGCGATGATGCCTATCTGAACAAAGCGGATTGTTTGAAAGGTATGAGATATTGCGCTGTTAATGAATTTGAGTGTGATTTGGCAGATATTACAGAGATCGAGCTTCTGGGCATAGCAGCCATACGCTACCCCTCAAAGGTTGTATTATTTGATAAATTTGGTAAAGATATAGAGACGGACGGAATGCGGTATGATATCTCCATCGGACGCAGAGAGATATACTTTGAGTTAGCTCCCCATCCGGATATCGATTTTGAAAATCTGTGTCTTCAATTTGAGCGCTGCCTTGCCTCTTTACAGGTTGTGGATATCGTCAAAAAAATTACCACCGACGAAACGCCTGTCACTTCCATGTACCCCGAAATCACCGAGACCTTGAAGACAACAAAAAATGCGGTGTTCAGCCTTACCGCCAACAGAAAAAGAATCGTAACTCCAAGCGAGGACGAGAGTGAATATTATAAAGGAATTCGTCTTCACACTTTTTCAATGGATATTCCGAACGGGTGGGAACTTGACGGCGATAAACTGATTTGCGGCGGAGAAACAATCGCACAATTAAAAGCCTTTAAATATGATGACGATGCCTGGAATGACGGTAACGGTGATGATGTTGATATGGCATATTACGATAACGGTCATTGCGCCTTGCTTGATTGGCTGATTTTTAGTCAACATCATTTTTCCGATAAAGGCGATGATTCATCAGTAACACGCTCCTCATTGCAAATTGAAACCCCGGACGGCAAGTTTGCGCTCGGAATCCGTTATTATATCCAATTTTATCCGGAAGCCATCATGTGCATCGATCTGATTCCCAATTCAAAGGTCGCGCTTCAGGCACTGTGTGTTGAAGTGGAAGCCTGCATTCCCTCCCTGAAAATGGTGGAATGAGTTGTAAAAAATACGGCAAAAACGAAAGTTTTTGCGTTTTAATTGGGGGAATTCCATGAAATTCAAAATTTTCATTCTGTTGATGATGACCGTTTTTTGCGGGCTGAGCGCCTGCACAACCCATGGGGCGAACAGCACCGACCGCAGCACTGTTTCCGATGAGAGTTTCGTTTCCGAGGAAAAATCCTCCCTTGCAGAAACCGTCAATACG
>DLVP01000120.1:5778-5925 GCA_003445125.1 Oscillospiraceae bacterium
TGATCAATTGCGGGGATTGGACAGAAGCCGATGAAATCCCGGTAACCATGTATTACGCTTGGTATCGCGATTACATCAATTCCGTAACAACTCCGGAAGAAAGGCAGACCTTATACAAAATCGACTTGCCGAAGTATGAAAACGGAT
>DLVP01000133.1:0-4447 GCA_003445125.1 Oscillospiraceae bacterium
TTTCGATTTTTTTCGATTTTTTCTTTTGGTAATGCTGCCGCACTCAAGCACAACGATTATCATACCCAAGACGGATTATATTATAATCGGTAGATGCCCTTTTTTCTCTGGCAGGCGGTCAATCAATCTCCATTTCTCGCTTTCCGATTGCAAAAAGCAAAGTTCCGTGATATACTGAAAAGCGGAGGGCGGAGGTCGATTATAATGTATTCCTATATTTATCACACGCCTCGGGGGCTTGATGATCTGCAACTGTTCAGCGACGGAAAATTTTTGACCGGCGTTTGTTTTATTCATTCCAAAGATGCAAAAAAGTTTTCCGAAGACGCCGTGGAGGCGTCCCTGCCGATTTTTGAGGAAACCGTGCGGTGGTTGGACGTATATTTTGACGGGAGAGACCCCGGAAAACTCCCGCCGTACCGTTTGACCGATGCTTCCTACTTCCAGAAAGAGGTCGCGGAGAGAATGTTGAAAATTCCTTACGGGGAAACCGTCACTTACGGACAGATTGCCGACGAGCTTGCCGAAGCCCACCACATCAAAAAAATGTCGGCACAGGCGGTGGGCGGTGCTGTGGGAAGGAACCCGCTTTGTATTCTGATTCCCTGCCATCGGGTGGTTGGTGCAGGCGGAAAAATGACCGGATACGGCGGCGGGTTGTCCAACAAAATCCGTCTGTTGCAGCTGGAAAAGGTCATTCCCGAACCGTAAAATTCAAAATCGGGCATCCGCAAAGCACGGGTGCCCGATTTTTTTGCAAAAAAGCGGTGGAAAACTTGCAGTTTTCCTATATTTATGCTATACTTATTCCATATATTCGGGAGGTGCGGCATGATTTTCAAAATTAACGACAAAGTGCGCATTTTATCTTCAGGTAAAACCGGAAGAGTGTGCGATATCACCACCGACAACGGTGTCCGTTACTACACGGTCGATTGCTATGACGATGTTCCTTGTGCCTGTATGGCTGCCGCTGTTTTCACCGTGCCCGAACCGGATCTGGATTTTGCGGACTGATGACATTTTTCCTTTTTTCGGTGTATAATAAAAATAGATTCTTTTTTGAGAACGGAGAATTTGCATGGAGATTTACGACGAGCGTCTTTTGCAGCATAAAAAACACATTCATTTCATCGGCATCGGCGGTTCCGGAATGTTTCCGATCGTTCAGATCCTGCACGCGGAAGGGTTCTACATTACCGGCTCTGACAACAACGAAACGGAAACCCTTCAGATCGAACGTGACATGGGAATTCCGATTTTTCTCGGTCAGCGCGCCGAAAACATCCAAGGGGCGGATCTGATCGTCTACACCGCCGCCATTATGGCAGACAATCCCGAACTGATTGCCGCCCGCGAGAGCGGCGTGGACACCATTGAGCGTTCGGTGATGCTGGGACTTTTGACGCGCCGTTACGATCGCGCGGTCTGCATCAGCGGCACTCACGGAAAAACCACCACCACTTCCATGCTCACACAGATTCTGGTGGAGGCGAAAATGGATCCGACTGCGGTCATCGGCGGAAAGCTCCCGCTTATTCACGGCAGCGGCATTGCGGGAAAAAGCGACATCATGGTATGTGAATCGTGCGAATTTGTGGACACGTTTCTAAAGCTCTCCCCGAACATTGCCGTGATTCTCAATATCGACGAGGATCATCTGGATTATTTCAAAACGCTCGACAACATCATCCGTTCCTTCCGCAAATTTGCGCAAATGGCAGACAAGGCGCTGATCTACAACGGTGACGACGAAAACACAAGAAAAGCCGTAGAAGGAATCAATCACCTCAAGCGTCTAACCTTCGGCTATGCGAAAACCAACGATTATTACCCCGACAATATTCAGTACCATCAAGGAATCGGCACCTCCTTTGACCTGTGCTTCCGCGGTGAAAAACTCTGCCGTCTGACGATGAACATTCCGGGAAACCACAACATTCTCAACACGGTTGCCGCCTGTGCCGCCGCGTTGGAGGTGGGGTGTCCCGCCGAGAAAATTGCCGAAAGCGTGCCGCATTTTCGCGGCGCCGCCCGTCGGTTTGAAGTGCTCGGAAAGGTTCACGGATTTACCGTGGCGGACGACTATGCCCATCACCCGCGTGAACTGGAGGTAACGCTCAAAACCGCCAAATCCCTTAATTTCAAACGTGTGTGGGCAGTTTTTCAGCCGTTCACCTACTCCCGCACCGCCATTCTTTTCGACGATTTCGTGAAAGCACTGTCCATTGCCGACCGTGTTGTGCTTTCGGAAATCATGGGTTCGCGCGAGAAAAACACGTACAATATCTATGCCAAAGATCTCGCCGAAAAAATCGACGGCTGCGTATGGTTTCCCACTTTTGAGGAAATCGCGGATTACATTCTCAAAAACGCCGAAGAGGGCGACCTGGTCATCACGCTCGGCTGCGGTGATATTTACAAATGCGCCCGTATGCTGATGAAGCACGGGACAGAAGAATTACATTAACGGAGGTTTCTTATGGATCGGATTTTATCGCTTTTGAACCAAAACGCCAAACTGACAAACAAACAGCTTGCCGTGATGCTCAACACCACGGAGGAAGCTGTGGCGGCACAGATTGCCGACTATGAAAAAAGAGGAATCATCAACGGGTATCAGGCGCTGATCGACTGGTACAGCGTGGACAAAGAATATGTCATTGCGTTGATTGAAGTCAACGTCACCCCGCAGCGTGACCACGGATTTGACGAGCTGGCAAGCAAAATCACCGAGTACAGCGAAGTGGACAGCGTGTATCTGATGAGCGGCAGCTATGATCTATTCGTTTCCATCTCCGGACGTTCCTTCAAGGAAGTGGCAATGTTTGTTTCCAAACGTCTTTCCACGCTTGACGGCGTGACCTCGACCGCTACGCATTTTGTGCTGAAAAAATACAAGGACAACGGCGTGTTGCTGCACAAAGGGGAAATTGACGAAAGGGGCAACGCTTCGCTGTGATGGACTACGAAAAACTCATGTCGGACAAGGTTGTCGGGCTGAAACCGTCCGGCATCCGAAAATTTTTTGATCTTGCCAACGAAATGAAAGAGGTCATTTCGCTTGGTGTCGGCGAGCCGGATTTCAAGACCCCGTGGAGCATCCGCGAGGCGGGCATCCAGTCCCTCCAGGACGGAAAAACGCGCTATACCGCCAATGCCGGACTGCTGAGCCTGCGTGAAGAAATCAGCCGCTATCTCGAACGCCGCTTTTCGCTGAAATACGATCCTCAAACCGAGCTTCTCGTTACGGTCGGCGGATCGGAAGCCATTGACGTACTGACACGGACGCTGATTAACCCCGGTGACGAAGTGATCGTTCCCGAACCGTGTTTTGTCGCCTATGCCCCGATTGCTACGATGGCGGGAGGCAAGGTGGTGACTGTCTGCACCCGTGCCGAGGACGGCTTCAAGCTGAAAGCCAAAGACCTGAAAGCCGCGATCACCGACAAGACCAAGCTGCTGGTACTTCCCTATCCGAACAACCCGACCGGTGCGGTGATGAACCGCGAAGATCTGGAGGAAATCGCCGAAGTGCTGCGCGGCACGGACATTCTGGTCATGTCGGATGAAATCTATGCGGAGCTTACATATGTTGGCAATCATGTGTCCATCGCCTCTCTCCCCGGTATGTGGGAGCGCACGGTTGTGGTCAACGGTTTTTCCAAGAGCTATTCCATGACCGGATGGCGTCTCGGCTATGCCGCAGGTCCCGCACCGTTGCTCAAACAAATGACCAAGGTGCATCAATTTGCAATCATGAGTTCCCCGACTACCAGTCAGTATGCTGCCATTGAAGCGTGCAAAAACTGCGACAAAGAAATTGAAAAAATGAGAAAAGAATATGATATGCGCCGCCGCTTCATGGTGGACGGGCTGAACAAAATGGGGCTGACCTGTTTTTCTCCCGAGGGCGCGTTTTATGTCTTTCCTTCGATCAAAAAAAGCGGGCTGACCAGCGACGAATTCTGCCGCCGACTGCTGATGGAGCAGCACGTAGCTGTCATCCCCGGCACGGCGTTCGGCGACTGCGGCGAAGGATTTGTGCGTATTTCCTATTCGTATGCCGTCGATCATCTGCTGGAAGCGCTGTCGCGCATGGAAAAGTTTTTGGATCAATTGAGGTGAGCGCATGATACTGACCGCCAAAGCGCCGGCAAAAATCAATCTCTCACTGGACATCGTGGGAACCCGCGACGACGGATATCATCTGATCGAATCAGTCATGCAGAGTATTTCTCTGTGCGACACCGTCACCCTGCAAACCGGCACGGACGGGCTGGTCATCACCTGTGATCAGCAGGATGTCCCCTGTGACGAAAGCAACACTGTATACAAGGCGGCAGTTGCCTTCTTTGAGGAAGTCGGTCTGTCGGTGCCGCTGTCGATTCATATCGAAAAACACATTCCCTCACAGGCGGGACTGGGCGGCGCCAGCGCGGATGCC
>DLVP01000133.1:4460-7881 GCA_003445125.1 Oscillospiraceae bacterium
CGCGGTGCTTCATTTGCTCAACCGTCTGACGGGAGCGGAGCTGGACGACAAAATGCTCTCCAAAATCGGGCTTTCCGCCGGTGCGGACGTGCCGTTCTGCGTGACGGGGAAAACTGCCCTTTGCACGGGAATCGGGGAAATTGTCGCACCGATCCACAGTGCGGCGGAATTTTCTCTGCTGATCGTCAAACCCGATTTCGGATTTGACACGCCCTCCATGTACAAAAAATACGACCAAGGGACTTTCCCGCCGAAAAACAATCACGCCGCCGTGGTACAAGCCCTGCGCGCCGGTGATATTCACGGGCTCGCCGAACACGTTGGCAATGTATTTGAGGATATTGCCGATGACGCACGGATTGCCGCTGTACGCGATGCACTTCTCAAGGCGGGTGCACTCGATGCCTGCATGAGCGGAAGCGGAAGTGCCGTTTACGGCATTTTTGAACACACGCCGCCCGCGCTCACGCTTCCCGGCTGCACGGTGTATTCCGCAAAAACGGAGGCGTCCTCGATATGATCGTTCCCGGAATTTCCAGCGCCTGTCTCTATCCCTGCCCTACCGAAGAAGCGGTCGGCTATCTGACCGACCACGGGGTGAACCACATTGAAATCTTTTTCAACTCGCCTTCCGAGCTTCAAAAATCCTTCACGGATGCTCTGCCGCTCAACGGTGCGACCGTTCACGCCATTCACCCGTTTACCAGCGCCATTGAGCCTCTGTTTTTCTTCACCACCTACGAGCGCCGTTTCTACGACGCGTTGGAGCTGTACAAATCCTATTTTTGTGCAGCACAGAACCTGAACTGCCATCAAATGGTTTTGCACGGCGACAAGGTGGAAAAGCACACCATTGACGACGAAGCCTATTTTGAACGCGTTGCCAAGATTCGCGAAGCCGCCCGTCCCTACGGAGTGGAGGTACTGCAGGAAAATCTGTCCATCTACCGCTGCCGCACACCGGATTTTGTGCGCCGTATGCGCGCTTATCTGCACGACGACATCGGATTTGTTTTTGATTTGAAGCAGGCAGTGCGTTCCGGTGCCGATCCGATGGACATGATCGACACCATGGGACCGTGTCTGAAGCACATTCACATCAGCGATCACGACGACGGCGGACATGACTGTCTGATTCCCGGATGCGGAAATTTCGACTACCACCCGCTGCTTGACAAGCTCGCCGCAATATCTTACGACGGCGCCATGCTTATTGAGGTTTACCGGCACAATTACGGCCGTCCCGAAGAACTGCTTGACGGTCTTGCCTTTTTGAAAAATCTGATACAGGAGTGATTATATGAAATGCCCCTTCTGCGGATATGTTGAAAGCAAGGTACTGGACACCCGTTCCGTGGACGACGGAAGCAAGATCCGCCGCCGCCGCGAATGTCTCAGCTGCAGCAAGCGCTTCACCTCCTATGAAACCATCGAACTTTTGCCGATCATCGTCATCAAGCGCGACAAAACGCGCGAGCCGTTTGACCGCAACAAACTGATGAACGGAATTCTGCGTGCCTGTGAAAAGCGTCCGATCTCCGTGGACACCATTCACCGCGTGGTGGACGAAATTGAAACCACTCTGCAAAACCGACTGGAAGCCGAGGTCTCTTCGGCACAGATCGGCGAACTGACCTGCGAAAAGCTCAAGGCAATCGACGACGTGGCGTATGTGCGTTTTGCGTCGGTTTACCGCCAGTTCGGCGACCTGAACACTTTTATGGCAGAGCTTAAAAAGCTCATCAACGACGAAACCGAGAAAAAATGACCACTTCAAAATTTTTCCTGCGCAAACCGAAATCGAACAGTAAAAAGGCACCTCCTGCCGCAGTCTTTATTCTGCAGTCGAAGGTGCCTTTATATTAAAAAATCTGCTGCTATTCCGAAAAGCGGTTTCTTTCTGTTCTACGTATCGCTGCTGTTCTCAAAGCGCGGCGACTTCCGTTTCGTTCCCGTGTGCCCGCAAAATCCCGATCAGATCCTCCACTTTCAGCCATACCGTCGCTGTATTCTCGTTCGGATGCACGCCGATCAGTCCCCTGCCTTCAAAAAATCCTTCGTCCAGATAGACCTTCACGCGTCGCTCCTCGTCATTCAGCACGCCGAATGGTGTCACGGAACCGGGCGTCAGCTTCAGAATTGCCTCCATATCCTCCGCCGATGCAAAGCTCAGCGGACGCAATTGGTGCGCCTTGCGAAATTCCTTCAAATCCACCCGCTTGTCTCCTTTGACGGTGATCAGATAATAATCTCTCTTTTTGTCATCCCGCACGAACAGATTTTTGGCATCGGCTTCCGGGTACGGAATCTCCACATTCGCCATTTCCGCCATATGAAAAACCGCTTCATGCTCCGTTACCTCATAGCGGATGCCTTGCTCCTTCAAAAAAGCATAAACTTCCTGTTTTGTCATAGTCATTTCCTCTTTTTCCATTATTCCTATGATTTTACCATAAAACCGCCCGCATTTCAAGCAAAAAGCGAAAATCCCATGCGGCGAAAGCGCACGCTTTCGCCGCATGGGATTTATTTTTCAATCAGAATATCGCGGCAATCTTCCCGTCGGATCGCAATGACCGCTCCGCGGATGAAAAACGCGCGAGGATCTCCGCAGGGACTTTTTCCCACACACTCGATCCGTGTTTTCTCGATCAGCCCGATATCCCTTAACCGTCTGCGCATATCACCGACGCTGTGAAGACAGGCGATCACACCGGATTGCCCCGGTTCAAGTTCGTCAAGCCCGACTCTCTGTTTCATAGGATACCCTTTCTGTGGGATGATTTGCGTTTTATCCTATGCACAGCAAGGGCAATCGGTTCCGCTTTTAAAAATAGCTGACCTTGATGCGCTTGCCCATTTGCCGGAGACAGTCCGAAAGCTCCTTGACCAGATTCATCTTGATATTGAAATTGATCGGAAGTTCCGGGTTCTGATGTGCCGGATTGACTGCCCGCCCGACAAAGAAGTTGATATCCGTGGCTTCCTCGAACAACAGCCGGCAGATCATCGACGCACCGTCGCGGCGGATGCTCCACTGTTCATACAGTTCGTTGGCGCCCAGTGCGTCTTTGGCGTATTCAATCACCTTGTTGATCGTGATTACGCCCTCCGTCACCAGATCGACGCCTTCGATCTCCGCAATCGGCGGCACATCGCTGCGCTCAAACGTCAGGCTGGCTCTGAGCGGCTTTCCGAGATATTTTGCCGCGATGGACGAAGTCGTGCCGCCGCAGACAATATGCTTGCCCTCTTTGGAAAAGAATAGTGACATCATACGGTCGCAGTCGTCCCGATTTCTCGGCGGTCCGAAAAGAATATTCATCGGCTCGCGTTTGCGGATGCGAACCACACAGGCGGTGGTATCGTCTCCGGGATGATTCCCGTACAGGCGGTTACACTCATCCACCAGCATGGTGGA
>DLVP01000066.1:0-237 GCA_003445125.1 Oscillospiraceae bacterium
GTTCCGTGCATTTTGCCGATTAATGATTTGTCTTGCTATCCGGTTGACAAGCTTCCGTTTGTTCCCAATACGCGCCGCGACCGCGCCGAACGCTGCATGGAAATTTTCGAAATGCAGGTCATGGGATTAAAAAAGCGCATGGATATTACGCGTTCCCGTCCGGTTATCGGTGTTTCGGGAGGGCTGGATTCCACCTTGGCACTGCTGGTATGCACCGAGGCTGCGCGACGCGCCGGA
>DLVP01000066.1:283-2666 GCA_003445125.1 Oscillospiraceae bacterium
ATGCCGTGTTTCGGAACAACCGACAGAACCTATCACAATTCCTTGATTCTGATGAAAAGTCTCGGCATCACCGTGTTGGAAATCCCGATCCGCGACGCGGTACGGAAACATTTTGAGGATATCGGTCATGACGGCATGACCCCCGATTTGACATTTGAAAATGCGCAGGCTCGTGAGCGCACACAGGTTTTAATGGATTACGCCGGAAAAATCGGCGGTTTTGTCGCCGGAACGGGCGATTTGAGCGAGCTTGCTCTCGGCTGGTGCACATACAATGCCGACCACATGAGTATGTACGGCGTGAATTGCGGTATTCCGAAAACGCTGGTTCGTTGGATGATCGACAGTATTATGGAGTATGATCTCTTTAAGGACAGCAGCGAAGTTTTGAAAGATATCCTGGATACGCCGATCAGCCCCGAACTGCTGCCGCCCGATGAGAAAGGGCAGATTGCTCAGCAGACGGAGGAGATCGTCGGTCCGTATGCGCTGCATGATTTCTTTTTGTATTATATGCTGCGGTACGGATTTTCCCCGAAAAAAATCTTTACCCTTGCCTGCAAAGCGTTTGCCGAGGATTTCGATCGAGCAACCGTCAAGAAATGGCTGATCAATTTTTATCGCCGCTTTTTCACGCAGCAGTTCAAACGCAGCTGTTTGCCGGACGGGGTGAAAATCGGAAGCATCTGCCTCTCTCCGCGCGGAGATTGGCGTATGCCGAGCGACGCTTCCGCCGAGCTTTGGCTCAAACAGGCAAAAGAGCTTTAACAGTAAAAAGAACACAGCCCGCATCAGCGGGCTGTGTTCTTTTTTACTTAAAGGTAATGCTGTTGTTGAGTACCGTTGTGCTGTACAGAAACAACACGTCCTGCTTTTCGTTGAAAGTCAGAAATCTGTTCAGCATCAACGGAGAAATGTAACGGATGTCCACCAAAGTAATCTTGGCATACCCGTCAACCAGCAGGGGGGCAAAACTGCTTCCGAAAGAGTCACGAAACAGAATCAGTTCTCGGTCGGTAGATGCGGAAGGATTTTCAATCGTGAGCAGAGATTTGGATCCCGAAAGAAAAATTTCGTAAAGATCGAAACCGTCGAGTTTGTCCATATTGTAGACCGGAAGTTCGGACTGGGTTTCATAGTCGTAGACCGTGCATTTTTCCAGGACTTCGTTGGTCAGGTAGGATATACGTTCCGGCTTCAGCGGCAGGGCGGCTTGCCCGTAGTATACCCCATAAAACGGCTCGTCAATTTCTTTTTGTGTGTAGGAGGACGACAGGTTGACGCCCATTTGCGCTGCTACGTATTCGGCGACATCGACAATCTTCTCCTGACGCCAGTGCGTATCGGTGGCGTAGTAGTCGGGCAACTCAAGGAGCGGTGCAATGTCAATGTAGGAAGCGTAAGGCATGGCGGTTTTCACCTGCGAGAAAAAGGCATCGTAATCCATGGACAGGTGTTTGCCGTCTTGTGCCGTAAAATAGTTTTTGTCCGGAATCACCGACACATAGACCGGAACATCCAGCGAAGCGAAATACCGTTCATAGATGGTTTGAAAGCGGTCGGTCGCATAGCGGATCGAATCCTCGTCCATCGGGTACTCCGTCTTGGCGATCCACCCGTTTTCCACGTAAATGCCGTTGTTGTCCTTTTGCCGGAAAAGATACAGCGAGGTCATGGCTTTTAACGATCGGAAAGCATCACGCATCGGGAACTGATCCAGCGTGTATTTGTCAAAATCGGACATAAACTTTCCGTTCATCACAGTCTCCGTGCTGAGCGCGGGGAAGGAGAGAAGCTGACGCCGTTCGCTGACGGATTCTTCGGTGTGCGGCTTCAGAAGATTGCCGACAGAAAACCCGAACAGAAATAACGCGGCTGCCGCAATGACGGCAATGTTTTTCACTCGTGTAGTCATAGGCACCTCCTAAAAGCGGAAATACAAAAACGGATTGAACGAGCCGTCCACCAGAAATGCCGTGCAGACGGCGAGCAGCGCCAGCAGGAACACCGGCTCCAGCACCGCGAGAACTTTCGCGCCGTGCCGCTTTGCGGCAAGTGCGGCGGCCAGCCGCTGCGGAAGCGGTGTCGCTCCGACCGCAGCCAGAAGCAGGAGCCACGCGTTGCTGCGCAGCTGATAGACACTCTCCGCGCTGGCAGCCGGGAATCCTCCGGCAAAGAACATGGCGCGGATGGACGCCGCGGCGGCGTTCAGGCTCTCCGCGTCAAACAGCACAAACCCGAGCAGCACAAAAAACAGCACATAGACATGCCCCAGCATGCGCCGCTTTTCAAGCTTCGGCAGCAGCCACAGCTTTTCTACCGTCAGCAGGACTGCAAACAGCAGGCCCCACAAAACGAAGTTCCACGCCGCCCCGTGCCACAG
>DLVP01000021.1:0-5846 GCA_003445125.1 Oscillospiraceae bacterium
CGCTCGGCCTTCATCTGCTTCTCCATGGCGTTCTGGATCTCCCGGGGCGGCAGGATGTTCTTCAGCTCCACGCGGTTGACCTTGATGCCCCACGGGTCGGTGGCCTCGTCCAGGATGGAGCGCATCTTGGCGTTGATGGTGTCGCGGCTGGTCAGGGACTGATCCAGCTCCAGCTCGCCGATGATGTTGCGCAGGGTGGTGGCCGTCAGATTTTCGATGGCGCTCATGGGATACTCCACGCCGTAGGTGTACAGCTTGGGGTCCGTGATCTGGAAATAGATGACGGTGTCGATCTGCATGGTCACATTATCCTTGGTGATGACCGGCTGGGGATCGAAATCGGCCACCTGCTCCTTCAGGCTGACCTTCTTCACCACGCGCTCGATGAACGGCAGCTTGAAATGCATACCCACGCCCCACACGCTGTGGAACGCGCCCAGGCGCTCGACGACGTAGGCCTTGGACTGCTGGACGATCTGGATGCAGCTGACGATGACGGCCAGAATGAGAATGACCAGAATGATGATGGCGATGGTTCCCGGTGTCGGCATAGTAGTTCCTCCTTATTCTCCTGTGTGTTTCATAGTCGTAGTATGCTTATGGATGAGGTGGATGATGCGGGCGACTGCGCCCAGCAGTATGGCGGCTAATCCGCCCAGAACGTACGGCATATCAAGGCTCCTTCTGTACGATGAGCTTCACGCCCTCCATCCGCAGGATACGCACGGCGGCGTCCGGCTCAATGACCTCCCCGTCGGCGCTGCGCGCCGTCCAGGTCTTACCGTCTATATAGACGGCGCCGGAGGGTAATGCGTTGTCGATGCGCTCCGTTACGCGGCCCACACTGTTCAGCACCCGGTCGGCGTTGGTGGGTCTGATGTCCTTTTTCATCAGCCTGACCACCAGCGGCCGGGTGAAGGCCAGCGCCGCGATGGACACCGCGAAGAACAGTCCCACCTGCAGCCACACCGGCCCGCCGCACACCGCGGCGATCAGTCCGGCCACGCTGCCCAGCACGAACCAGATGGATGTCAGCCCGGCGGTGGCGGCCTCCGCCACGCCGAAGATGATGATGGCGGCGATCCATATCGTTGTCGCCATATCTGTGTCGCCTCCTCTCAGAATAAGCCCGATGATGCCGGCCAGCGCGCCGATGCCCACCAGCACGGCTCCGGCCAGCCATTTGTTTTTCGGGGACAGGTTGGTCAGGAAGGCGCCCACGGCGCTGCCCAGCGTGGCGCGGGGCAGGGGAGAGGCCTCCTGCTCCGGCGCGGGGCGCGTCTCCGCCGCGGCGGGTACCGGCGCCTCCTCGGCGAACAGGTCGGCGATGGATACCTGATAGCGGTTGCAGATGTAGAGGATCTTCTCCATCTCCGGGTAGCCCCGTCCGCTTTCCCATTTGCTCACCGCCTGGCGGGAGACCTGCAGCTGCTCGGCGAATTGTTCCTGTGTCAGTCCGTTGCCGCGCCGCACCGCCGCCAGCCGATCACCAAATGCCATATGTGCCCTCCTTTGCTTTCGGTGCCGTCAGTATACGGGACGCCGACGAAAAAGTCTATCACGTTCAGGTTGCATTTCCGTAAAATTGCCTGCCGATGTGCCGCGCGTGGTGCAACCTCAGGTTTACATTCCCCATTATAGCGTAAGCGGCCCCGAAAAGCCACCGGAAATTTAGGTTGCGCGCCCTGGTATTTTTCGGTATACTCTTTGGTAGTCAAGAAACCGAGGTGTATCCCATGATAACTTACGAGATCCCCTGCCTGCTGGGGCTGGAAAAGCTGGTGGCCGACGAGGTAAAGCGCCTGGGCCTGGCCGACGTGCGGGCCGAGAATGGCCGTGTGCTCTGCCAGGGTAGCTGGGCGGACTGCGCCCGGCTGAACATCAACCTGCGCTGCGGCGCCCGGGTCGTCGCCCTGCTGGGGCAGTTCCCGGCACAGAGCTTCGAGGAGCTGTTTCAGGGTGTTCGCGCCATCGCGTGGGAGGAGTTCCTGCCCCGGGACGCCGCCTTTCCGGTAAAGGGGTATTCCATTTCCTCCCAGCTGCATTCCGTGCCCGCCTGCCAGAGCATCATCAAAAAAGCGGTGGTCAAAAGCCTGTCTGCCGTGTATCATGTGGATTGGTTCGAGGAGAGTGGACCGACCGTGTCGATCCGATTCTCGATTATGAAAAACGCGGTCTCGATCGGACTGGACACCAGCGGCGTGGCACTGCATAAACGCGGCTGGCGCGCGCAATCCAATGCCGCGCCGATTAAAGAAACCTTGGCGGCGGGAATGGTGTGGCTGGCACACCCGTATGACGACAGCACGGTGTACGACCCGTTCTGCGGTTCGGGAACGCTGGTGATCGAAGCGGCACTCAAGGCGTTGAATATCGCGCCGGGCATCAATCGGCATTTTGCGTTTGAAAAATGGTTCAAAAACGGCGAGACGCTTTTGAAAGAGGAGCGGGCAAAAGCGGTGCAGAGCGTGCGGCGCGACGCGACGTTCCATGCCTATGCTTCGGATATCGATCCGGAATGTGTGTGCCTGACACGGGAAAATGCAAAGAAAGCGGGCATCGCGTCGCGCATCACCGTGACACAGGCGGATGTGCGGGATTTCAAAGTGACCACCGAGCGCGGCATCATTCTCACCAACCCGCCCTACGGCGAGCGTCTGCTGGATATTCGTGCGGCGCACGACCTGTATCGGCTGATGGGAGAGGTGTTTGAAAAAAGAAACACCCTAAGCTATTATATCATCAGCCCCAGTGAGGAATTTGAACAGTATTTCGGCGCGAAAGCCGACCGCAAGCGCAAACTGTATAACGGCATGATCAAATGCGATCTGCATATGTATTTCAGAAATCCGAAAGAGGGAAAAGGAAATGAAAATCACAAGTAAACCGTTCGGCGTGACGGATGGAAAAGAAGTGCGGCTGTATCGGCTGGAAAATGCGTCGGGCGCGTATGCCGAAGTAATGAACTACGGCTGTACGGTGCGTTCGATCGTCGTGCCGGATAAGGACGGAAAGCTCACCGACGTGGTGCTCGGGTATGATACCCTGGAAGAGTATACGGGACAGAATGGCTGCCTTGGCGCGTGCATCGGACGCCATGCGAACCGTCTCGGAAATGCGGCGTTTCGGCTGAACGGTGTGACCTATCGCCTTGCCGCGAACAGCGCGGGCAATAACCTGCACGGCGGCGTGCGCGGCTTTGACAAACGCGTCTGGGACGCCGAAGAAACAGCGGAGGCGCTGGTGTTTTCGCGCCTGAGTCCCGACGGCGAGGAAGGATTCCCCGGAAATCTGAAAGTGACCATCTCGTTTTCCTTTGACGATCAAAACGAACTGACGATTCTGTATCGGGCAATCGGCGATCGCGACACCGTGGTGAATATGACCAATCACACGTATTTTCACCTGGACGGACAGGGTGCGGGCAATGTGTACGATACGCGGCTGTATATCAACGCCGATTCTTTCACGGAAAATGACGCCAATTGCCTCCCAACGGGAAAAATTCTTTCGGTCAAGGACACGCCGTTTGATTTCACCGTGGAAAAGCCGATCGGCAGAGACATCGAAAAAGACGATGTCAATCTGAAAAACGGCAAAGGCTATGACCATAACTTTGTTCTGCGCGGAAGCGGAGAAAAGGTCGCCGCAGCGGCATATTCGGGAAAAAGCGGCATTGAACTGACCGTGTGCACCACACAGCCCGGAGTGCAGTTGTATACTGCCAATTTCCTCACCGACCGCCCCGGTAAGAACGGCACGCGGTATGAGGAACGCCACGGATTCTGCCTGGAAACCCAGCATTTTCCCAATGCGATGGCATGCGTGAATTTCCCGTCGCCGATTCTGCGTGCAGGCGAGACCTACAATCAAAAAACGGTTTTCGCGTTCGGCGTGAGATAAGACCGAACGAAGAAGCGCCGCGCCTGTGCCTTTCGGCACGGGCGCGGCGCAGTTTTTCAGGAAAAAGAGAACCCGCCGCCCGCATTTGCGGGCGGCGGGTTCGGTGCAGAAAGGATTTTTCGCACAAAGTCGGAAAACCCCGATCAATAACCGTATTTTTTCCGTTTTCCGAGCAAAAACAGCCCGGTGGTGATGACGGAAAGCAATTCTGCCGCCACCAGCGAGAACCAAATGCCGTCCAGCTCCCAGATCAGCGGGAACAGCAGCACCGCCAACACCTGAAAGACCAATGTCCGCAAAAAGGAAATCAGCGCGGAAGTGGCGCCGTCATTGAGCGCGGTGAAGAACGAAGAACCGAAAATCGAAAATCCGGAGAACAGGAAAGAGAAGGAAAACAGCGTGAACGCGCGGGTGGTGATGTCGAGCAGTTCCTCATCATATCCGACAAACATCCGCGACAGCGGCGCGCTGAACAGTTCGCCCGCGGCAAACATCGCCAGAGAGCAGATCGCAAGCAGGAAAGTGCCTTTTTTCAGCAGACTTTTCAGCTCCCCGCGGTTCTGTGCGCCGTAGTGGAAGCCCACCACCGGTGCCGTGCCGACGGCAAACCCGATAAAAATCGCCTGAAAAATCATGCTCACGTACATCAATACTCCGTAAGCGGCAATGCCGTTTTCTCCCGCATAGTACATCAGTCGGCTGTTGTAAAGCATACTCACCACGGACATGGAAATATTGCTCATCAGCTCCGAAGACCCGTTGGTGCAGGTTTTGACCAGCGCCTTTCCGTCAAAGGAAAAGCGCGTGAAATGTAAAAGACTGTCGCGGCGCGGGCGGGCAAAATAGATCAGCGGAATCACCCCGCCGACAAATTGGCTCATTGCCGTGGCAATGGCGGCTCCCGCCAATCCCCACGAAAACACGGCGACAAACAACGCGTCCATCACCATGTTGGTGACGCCCGCCGCCACGGTGACCGCCAGTCCGAGCTTCGGTTTTCCCGCCGTGGCAAAGAGACACTGAAATTCATATTGCAGAACATAAAACGGCAGCGCCGCCAGAATGATTCGCCCGTACAGTACACAGTCGCCGAGCATACGTTCGTCGGCTTTCAGGAGAAGGGCGATCTGCGGCAAAAAGATGATGCCCAGAACGGTCAGAATCAACGCACAGACCACGGAGGACGCCACAATCAGCGAAAAAATGCGGTTGGCACGTTCCTCGTCGCCCTCACCAAGCGTTTTGGCAATCAGCGCGCCGCCGCCCGTGCCGAACATGAATCCGACACAGCCGAGAATCATCAGCACCGGCATGATGAAATTGACGGCGGCAAAGGGCGTTTTTCCGACGAAGTTGGATACAAAAAAGCCGTCCACAACGCCGTAAATGGAAGTGAATACCATCATCACGATTGACGGCAGCGTGTAGCGCAGCAGTCGTTTGTAGGTGAAATGGTCGGAAAGTTGAATCATAAAAACATCCTTGTGAATTTTTTTTACAAAAGCCTTACCATTATAACTAAGTTGTTACGAAAAGTCAAGCCGTGTGCGCCCGCTTTGCGGGCGCACACGGCTGTTTTAAAGGTCGAATTTCGGCGGAACGTCGATTTCCTCGCCGACGTATTTTCCGTTTTTCTTGCGTTGGCGCACACATTCGGACAAAAGATACTCAATCTGTCCGTTGACCGAACGGAAGTCGTCCTCCGCCCAGGCGGCAATCGCCTCGTAGAGCTTGGGAGACAGGCGCAGCGGCACCTGCTTTTTCTGATTGTCATTCATCAATACAGACTTCCCGAATTGACGATCGGCTGCGCGTCGCGGTTGCCGCAGAGAACCACCAGAAGGTTGGACACCATGGCGGCTTTGCGTTCCTCGTCAAGCGCCACCACACCGCCTTCGTTAAGGCGTTCCAACGCCATTTCCACCATGCCGACCGCGCCGTCC
>DLVP01000021.1:5904-15373 GCA_003445125.1 Oscillospiraceae bacterium
CCGCAATTTCGGGCGCATAGGCAAGATAGGTGATGCGGGCTTCTACGATTTCCAGTCCCGCCTGCGCGACCTTTGCCTGAATTTCGTCACGGATTCTGGAAGCGACCACCTCGCTGGAACCGCGCAGACTGCCCTCATCCGCCAGTCCGTCGCCGGTGGTATCCACGTTGGGCGCCACGTCGTAAGGATAAATACGGACAATGTTGCGCAGAGCGCTGTCGCATTGCAGGGAGAGATACTCTTTGTAGTTGTCTACATTGAACACCGCCTTGGCAGTGTCCACCACGCGCCACATCACGGCAATGCCGATTTCCACAGGATTGCCCAGACAGTCGTTGATTTTCTGGCGGGAGTTGTTAAGCGTCATGATTTTCAATGAGATTTTTTTGTTGACCAGCTCCACCGTGGTGCCGTTCGAGGAAGCTGTGACCGCCGGCTTGACGGACACATCGCCGCTCTGGGACAGACGGGTGGAAGCGGCGGGATTGACTGCCGAACAGAAGGGATTGACCCAGTAGAATCCTTCGCCCTTGAGCGTGCCGATGTATTTGCCGAACAGCGTCAGCACCAGAGCTTCCTGCGGCTTGAGAATCCGCAGTCCGATAAACGGAAGCCAGCCGATCAGCAGCCACAGTCCGCCGAGGACGGTGAGAATCACGCCGGGAAGGAGAGCTTGCGGGTTTTCAATGAGAATACAGCCGTAGACCAGCAACACGACGGCGCACAGATAGAGTAAAGCGGTCAGAAGCAAAGCCGCCATGCCGTGTTTTCGGTTTTCGAGAATTTTTTCTTGCATCAGTCATTCCTCCTTAGTTGATATTAAAATGATATCATAATACTACCAAAATGTCAAGAAAATTTTTTTCAAAAACTCTTGACATTCGCGATTTGATGTGCTAAACTAAACGCATACTAAAAAACCCAAGACGGAGAAGAGTAGCATACAGAAGAAGTTTTCAGAGAGCTGCGGCAGGTGGAAGCGCGGTAACGGATCTTTGTGTGAATGGACTCAGGAGGGCGGCTCGAAAACCGAAAGGTGAGTAGTGGCTGACGGGAAGCTCCCGTTACAGAGCGTACCGCATCGAAGGTGCGGGAAGTGGGCGCTTCGGCGCCAATTTGGGTGGTACCGCAGGATTTTTACAGTCTTGTCCCTTTTTTGGAAGGGATAAGGCTGTTTGTTTTTTATAGGAGTGATGAATATGCGGCTGCGTGAACGATGGCGACGCAAAAGAGAAAGAATGACAAAAAATGAAAAATGAAGGAGAAAGAAAAATGAAAAAGTTTGTTTGTATGATGTTGGCGGCGCTGCTGCTGTTTGCGTGTGTTTCCTGCGGAGAAAGCAAAGATACGATCGGAATCATTCAGTTCGGTTCGCACGGATCGCTGAATAACTGCTATGAGGGCGTGATCAAGGGTCTGGAAGAAAGCGGCATTGATCTGTCCAAGTATAATGTCGAATATCTCAACAGCAACTTCGATGCGGGCGTTTCGCAGTCGCAGGCGAATACCCTGGTGAATAAAGGCGCCAAGGTCATTATTGCCATTGCCACTCCGTCTGCGGTTGCCGCCGCGAATGCCGCTGCCGATAAGGACGTGCCGGTGGTGTACTGTGCGATTACCGATGCTTCGGTCATGGCGAATTACCCGAATGTTACCGGATCGTCCGATATTCCGAATTTTGACAAACAGCTTCAGGTCGTGACCGCGTTTATGGGAAAAACGGATCTGAAAATCGGTGTGCTGTACTCCACCGAGGAATCCAGCTCCCCGATCCAGGTCGAGAGCCTGAAAAAAGCCGCTCAAGCCTATGCCGGCATGGAAATTCTGGACAGTGCCGTGGCGGATATCACCACGATCGACGCCAAGACCAATGAACTGATCGAACGCGGTGTGGATTGCTTCGTGAATCTGCTGGACAATACGGTGGTCGGAAAGCTCCAGACCAACATCCTCCCGCTGACTGACGAAAAGAAAATTCCGGTGTTCGGCTCGGAAATCGAGCAGGTCAAGGTCGGCTGCGTGGCAAGCGCATCAATTGAGTATGTCGAGGTCGGCAAACTGTCGGGCAAAGCCGCGGCGGAAATCCTTAACGGCAAAAAGGCGTCGGAAATTCCCGTGCAGACCATCACCGAACCGAATAACTACTATAACAGTGCCGCCTGTGCTGCGTTGGGACTGACCGTGCCGACCGACATTGCGGCGACGGATGTGGCGGAGAGTAAATAATCATGAATCTGTTTTTCGCAACGACGATCGATGGCGTGCAGATGGGGCTTTGCTTCGCGATTCTCGCGCTGGGTGTGTATATTTCCTATTCGATTCTGGATTTTCCCGATCTTTCGGTGGACGGCACCTTCCCGCTGGGAGGCGTCGTCTGCACGATTCTGATGCTGAGAGCGGGCATTCCGCCCGTGCTTGCTACGGCGCTGAGCTTTTTTGCGGGATTTCTGGCGGGTACGGTCACGGGAGTGCTGCACGTGAAATTCCGCATTTCCAATCTGCTCGCGGGGATTATCGTGATGACGGCATTGCTGTCGGTGACGCTGGCACTGACGGGCTTTTTGACCGACGGCGGCAATACCACCACCATTTTTTCCTACCGAAGCAAAAACCTGACCGGACTTTTCGGCGGGAAGCTGCTCGGCGGACTGACGAGCGGGCAGAAGGATCTTGCCATCCTGGGAATTCTGCTGTTGATTGTCGTCGGCGTAAAACTGCTGATTGACCTGTTTTTGAAAACCAAACTCGGCTATATGATCCGTGCCACGGGCGATAACGAAGGTCTGGTGTCGGTGCTCGGCAAGGACAGCGGACAGTATAAGATTCTGGGACTTGCGCTTGCCAACGGCTTTTCCGCCGTGTCCGGAGCGGTGTATTCGCACCTGTATATGCAGTACGACAATACCTGCGGAAGCGGCAAAGTGGTGCTGGCACTCGCATCGGTCATTATCGGAACGGCGGTTTTCTCGCGGATTCGGATTTTCAAAGATACCACCGCCGTCATCTGCGGTGCGATTGTGTATTCGCTGTGTCTGAACTATCTGGTACTTGTGGATACCAATGGAATTTATCTGAAGCTCCTCAACGCGGTGCTGTTTGCGCTGATTCTGATTTTCAACGAAAAAACCGCGACGCTTTTCAAACGCCGTGTGACGCAGAAACGGGGAGAAACGGTATGATTGAACTGAAAAATATCACGAAAATCTATAACCCCGGCACGGTGACCGAAATGTGCCTGTTTGACCGCTTCAATCTGACGATCGGCGACGGAGAGTTCGTTTCGGTGGTCGGCAGTAACGGCAGCGGCAAAACGTCGATGCTCAATATTCTCTGCGGCAGTATCCCGACCGACAGCGGCAAAGTACTGCTCGACGGAGAGGACATCACCCGTTTTCCCGCCTATAAACGCTATCGCCGTATCGGTCGGGTCTACCAGAATCCTTCGGCGGGAACCTGCCCGTCACTGACCATTGCGGAAAATATGGCGCTGGCGGAGAACAAAGGCAAGCGCTTCGGACTGACGCCTTGTTTAGATCATCGTCGGATCGGGGCGTATAAGGAGCTGTTGTCCAGTCTGCATCTCGGATTGGAGGACAAAACCGACGTGCGTGTCGGTTCGCTTTCGGGCGGACAGCGGCAGGCACTGTCCCTGCTGATGGCGACGATGACCCCGGTGGATTTTCTGATTCTGGACGAACACACCGCCGCGCTGGACCCCAAAACGGCGGAAACGATCATGGAGCTGACCGATCGGGTAGTGAAGGAGAAAAAACTGACCGCACTGATGGTGACGCACAACCTGCGTTATGCGGTGGAATACGGTTCGCGCCTGCTGATGATGGACAAAGGACACGTAATTATGGACAAGAGCGGCGAGGAGAAAAAATCGCTTGCCGTGGAGGATATTCTGGACGTGTTCACAAAAATCAGCATTGAATGCGGCAACTGAGGCTGTTTTTTCGTCGTTTCGTCGAAAAAATACGCAAAGGCTTTACAAACGCAGAAAAATACGGTATAATAGTAACGGTGTTTTCCGTAAGGGCACGAATATGCAAAGTATTCGTGCAATTTTGCGTGGAAAAAGACGCGATTTTGTGATACACTGAGATCGGAAACCCGTTTTCCGCCGACGACAGCGGTATAAAACACGAAAAAGGAGTCCATCCTTTCAGTGTGCAGCGTTTGTCGGCAAAAAAATTGCTATCCTCCTCCCAATCAGGTCTTGTTATAGAAGACAAACAAAGAAGCATCGCTTGA
Source organism: Oscillospiraceae bacterium (assembly GCA_003445125.1). Lineage (GTDB taxonomy): Bacteria > Bacillota > Clostridia > Oscillospirales > Ruminococcaceae > UBA11540. The sequence goes on from DLVP01000021.1 coordinate 10,162, forward strand.
AAAAGCGGTGCTTCTTTGTTTTAAAGCGGCGGCGGTCAAAAGACCGCCGCCGCTTTGCCGATTTTATCATTTTTTGCCTGCTTGTGAGTCAAAGTGCTTGGAGCGCGTCGATCATTTTTCCTGCATCGGGCAAAACCACATCCGCCTGCGCACCGAATTGTTTTTGCGCCGCGTCGGTTTCCGCGCCGCTTTCGACAAAAATTGTGTACGTCCCTGCCGAAATGCCGCTTTCGATGTCCGTTTCCACGCGGTCGCCGATGACCGCGGTTTTTTCTTTCGGGGTTCCGACCAGCTTCATGGCAAGCTGTGCCATCAGCGGTTCGGGCTTGCCGATGATCTGCGGCATTTTCCCGGTTGCCGTGTACAAAAACCGCGCCAATGCGCCGCAGTCGGGCATTTTTCCGTATTCGGTCGGGCAGCTTTCGTCCGGATGCGTCGCCAGATACGGCACCTCCCGCGTGCAGAGAACGCGGCAGATGTCGTCAATTTTTTTGAAATTCAGCTCGGTGTCGCAGCCGAGAACAATCGCGTCGGTTTCTTCGGGCGAATCGGTCAGACGAAGCCCCTCTGCCGCAAATTCCGCCTTCAGCGACGCCGTGCCGCACACGTACAGCCGTTTTTCGGGAAAGTGATCCTTGATAAAATGCGCGGTCACCAATCCGGACGTAATGAATTCCTCCGGTTGTGTCGAAAGTCCCAGCCGCGCCATTTTTTCGACGTAATCCTGTGGATTTTTGGAGGAATTGTTGGTGATGAAGCGGTATTCTTTGCCGTGCTTTTTCAGTTCCCGCAAAAGCTCCGCCGTGAAGGGAAACAGCTCGTCGCCGAGGTACAGCGTGCCGTCCAGATCAAACAAAAACAGCGAACAGCTGCGGACAATATCGTTTACTGTCATAAAAACTCCCGTAAAAAAAGCAGACGAACAATCGCCTGCTTTCTTTTTTTCGAATTGTAACGCTTACTTGAACTTGCGCTTACGTGCAGCTTCGGATTTCTTCTTACGCTTGACGGAAGGCTTTTCATAGTGCTCTCTTTTACGCACTTCGGCAAGCACGCCGTTGCGGGCGCACTGTCTCTTAAATCTTCTGAGCGCACTGTCCAAAGACTCGTTTTCTTTCAAACGGATTTCTGCCATTACAAATTCCCTCCCTCGCCATGCAGCAGGAGATTTACTGAAATATAACAGTCATATTATACAACAATTCTTCCCCGGATGTCAAGAGGTATCTTTCAGACGTATTCACAAAAGTTGATTGATTTTTTTGTATGTTTGTCCAAAGACATAGGACATCGTTCGCGCTTCATATTCTGGAAGTAACAAACCGAAAGCGGGTGTATTCATGCCGTTACTGTTTTCCTTTGCCTTGTCGCAGCTGATGTTTCTGGCGCTTCATATCGCCAAAACGGGATCGTTCAAAAAGCCGCTGAGTGCCGAAGAAGAGGCGGAGTGCCTGAAGGGGGTGCGGGAGGGGGATGCCGCCGCAAGGGAAAAACTGATCGAGCATAATCTGCGGCTGGTGGCGCATATTGTCAAAAAATATTATGCCGCCAACGGCGACCCCGATGACCTCATTTCCATCGGCACCATCGGACTGATCAAAGCGGTGTCGTCGTTCAAAAGCGAAAAAGGAATCCGTTTTGCGACCTATGCGTCGCGGTGTATTGAAAATGAAATTCTGATGTATTTCCGCAATCTCAAAAAAACCGCGCAGGATGTGTCGATCAGCGAAACGATCGATACCGATAAAGACGGAAACGAGCTGACGTTCGGCGATCTGATGGCGGACGACGATTCGCTGTTTGAAAATATGGAACGCCGCCTGCGGGCGTCGCAGCTGTACCGCGCGGTGGAAAGCGAGCTGGATGAACGGGAAAAGGAGATTGTGGTGCTGCGCTACGGGCTGTACGGAAAAAAGCCGCTGACGCAGCGGGAAGCGGCGGATCGGCTGAAAATTTCGCGGTCGTATGTGTCGCGTATCGAAAAACGCGCACTGGAAAAACTGCGGGTGAAAATGGGCGATTGAGAGAAAACGCAGAGACGCTGCCTTTCACGGACGGAAACTTTATGCACGAAAATGCCGGACGTTCGCAGAAGCAACAAAAGCCCGCACGCCGAAGCGGCTTTTTGAAACCGGGTGAAAAGAGGAAAATTACGCGCCGCCCCGCGCCGAAAGGCGCGGGGCGGCTGCTTTATACGGTTTTGTGCGGCTCTTTTGCCTTTTTTCTCAACCGGGCTGCGGAACAGCCGAAGGTCTCCTTGACGAGCTTTGAAAAATAGCTGGTGCTTTCAAACCCGACCGTCTGACAGATCGCGGCGTAATCCGCGTCCGTGCCGACGATAAGACGGTATGCGTGGTTCATTCGGAGACGGTTGACGTATTCGGTCGGCGTCATGTCAAAATATTTTTTCGTCAGGCGGCAGAGCTGGGAGTGACTGTAACCCGAAATCCTCACAAACGCCTCCACGCCTTCCGCGCACAGCTCGAGGCTTTGCATTCGGTCAAGCATCGCGGAAAAGGCAAAGGGAAGGCTTTCCTTCTCCGCTATGCCCGCCTGCACGCAGAACAAAAACATCTGATTGAACAGCATCCGCAAATGCGCCGCATCTTCGCCGATTGCTGCGGTGCGTCCGCACTGTTCGTCGAACACCTCTTTTTTTGCCGCCGTCAGGGAGAAAGCGGGAGAATCCTTGAAGCCGCAAAGACCGTAAAGCGCGAAAAAACGGCGGACTTCTTCGGCGCGCACCGACATTGCCATGATGTCGGTGCGCGCCTTCTGGGAAAGAAAACAGTGCGGTTGCCCCGGCAGAATCACCGACAGATCCCCGGGCTGAAGGGATTCCCGCCTGCCGTTTTTGACGTGGAGACAGGCACCGGAAAGCACATAAACAAACTCGAAAAAGGTGTGGGAATGAATGCAATCGGAGAGCGTTTTTCCTTCGGTTTTTTGAAAATAATACTCGGTACCCGCAAATCCGCGAATGTTTTCCGCTTCTAGAATGTCCGTAAAAATTCCTCTTTTCCGTAAAAGCTTCTGTTTGAATGATACCACCTGGCTGCGGTTCTGTCAATAGAAAGAAAAATGCGAAAACAGCGCGTTTTTTTGCGCACGGGAAGGAAAAACCGCTTCGGCGACTGTGTTATACTGAAAAAAATCGACCGAAAGAGGCATCCGCCGATGATGTATACCGTGGTTCTTCTTGGAATTTCCATTTTGTTTGCCGTGTCCAACAATCTCCTTTTGCACCGTTTGGGCGACCGGACATTGCAGGGCAAGGGAGAAGTATTTTTGTTTCAAACCGCCGTGACTGCCGTCTGGATCGTCATTCTGTCGCTGCTCAACCGCGGGTGGAGCATTTCGGCAGAGGCGTGGGGCTGGGGAAGTCTGTACGGTGTCCTTACGGCGGCGTTTCTGCTGTGCAAAATGAAAGCCATGTCCACGGGACCCGCCTCCGTCACAGCCTTTATCGGCAGCTCCTCCATGCTCGTTTCGGCGGGATTCGGACTTTTGTATTTCTACGAACCGTTTTCCGCGTGGCAGACGGTCGGCGCCGTGCTTCTGATCGGCGCGCTGTGTCTGTCAACCGTGGATTTTTCGCACGGGGACAAGGCGCAAAGGACGTGGGGCGTGTACAGCTCGCTGTTCTTTGTGTTTTCGGGCGCTACGGGGATTCTTTTCAAGCTGCACCAGAATTCTTCCGACAGAGAAGAGATCGACGGCATGATGCTGGCGGCGGCAATCACCGCCACCGTGCTGTTCTCGGCACTGTCGCTGGGATTTGGGTATCGGGAAAAACGAGCGCTGCCGAAGCTCCCGAAAAGCGCCGCGGCAATTTCTGTTTTGTGCGGAATTGTCAGCTGCGGTTATAACCGCCTGAACATCCGCCTCAGCGGACTGCTCCCCGGGACGGTCTTTTTCCCCGTGTTCAACGGGTGTGTAATTTTTCTGACCGCCCTGGCAACGGCGGCGGTTTTCCGCGAAAAAATCACCAAACGCCGCCTGGCGGGTATTCTGTGCGGAATTGCGGCGTTGGTGCTGATTTCCGGCGGAATCGGATAAGAAAGGAAGGCAAAAAATCATGACATATGCCACAAGAGGAAACCTGACCGCAGTGGATCATCTCGGACGGAAATTGCCGCAAAGCGGGGAAGTGCCGCCGCCGCGCGAGGGAAAGGTCGTCGGACTGTTCTACTATCTCTGGCACGGTTATCACGGTACACAGGGACCGTATGATATCACGAAAATTCTCGAACAGGACCCGAACGCCATGAACAACGCCGACAGCCCCGCCTGGCCGCCGAAGGAGCACACGCCGCTTCTTCACTGGGGAGAGCCGATGTTCGGTTATTATCTTTCCACCGATCCGTGGGTGCTTCGCCGCCATGTGGAAATGTTCATTGCCGCCGGCGTGGATGTGCTGTTTTTTGATGTCACCAACGGGTTTACCTATAAAAAATCCTACCTCACGCTTTTTGAAATTCTGCGCGAGTATCAGAATAAAGGCTTTGCCGCGCCGAAGGTCTGCTTCTACACCGCACCGGGCATCCGCGGCTGCGGTACGGGAAATCTGATGACGCTGTGGGAGGATCTCTACGAGCCGGGACTCTACTCGGAACTGTGGTTTCGCTGGAAGGACAAACCGCTGATGATCTGTCATTCCATCCGTTCGCTCCCCGACGAAATCCGCGACTTTTTCACCTGGCGCGCGCCGACATGGTGCGACCCGAAGGAACCCAATACTTGGGCTTGGGAGGGCAATCCGCAGAAAACGGCGGTGGACGAAAACGGCAGCCCCGAGGAGATTGCCGTCAACGTCTGCCGTGTGGCTTGTGCCGAGGGCTATGACACACAGGGGACGACCGTCGGCATGGGTTCGGCGGCATACGGCGTTCCCGTGATGGGACGCTCGTGGCACGACGGACATAAGGACACACGGGAAAACGCTTCGCATTACGGATTCCTTTTTGAAGAGCAGATTCGGACGGCACTGAAAGAGGACCCGCCCGTGGCGTTTCTTTGCCAGTGGAACGAATGGCTAGTGCCGTTTCTCACGCAGAAAACCAATACCCTGTACGGGATGGGCGATCACGCGGTGCATCTTCAGGACGAGTACGATGAAGAATACAGCCGCGACATTGAGCCGATGAAAGGCGGGTACAAGGACGCCTACTATTTGCAGATGATCTCGTTTATCCGCCGTTTCAAGGGACTG
>DLVP01000028.1 GCA_003445125.1 Oscillospiraceae bacterium
TCCAGAAGCGGTTTTGAGGATGACCGTAGAAAAATCCCGTTTCCCGTGATTTCACCGAAGGAAAGCTCCCGAGAATCAAAATTTCGGAATCCGCATTAAACAGCGGCGGAATCGGATGCTGTACCGACAAGTCTGTTCATCTCCCGGTTGAAAATTTCTTTGGCTTCTGTGACTTCCCGCATGGTGGTGTCCTTGGTATCTGCCAGCCGAAACGTCAGATTCATCTGTTCATATTTTTCCAGGCACAGTGTGCGGAAAGGCAAAAACTCCGTTTCTTCGACGCAGGAAAAGGGTGCAACCAACCGTGCCAGCGCACGAATGCTTTCTTCACTGTCATTGAGACCGCGGATGAGCACCTGACGGATTCTTGTCGGAATCCCCCGTCGGTTCAACTGCTCCAGAAATTGCATCGGCTTTTCCATTTCGCATCCGACATATTCGAGATATTGTTTTTCGGAGGTGTACTTTATGTCCAACAGGCAATAGTCCGTTACCTCCAGCACGCGTTTTGTCGCTTCTCCCCATAGGCTCCCCGAAGTATCCAGGCAGGTGTGTATTCCCCGTTCGTGACAAAGGCGAAACAGCTCTGCGGCGAACTCCGGCTGCATCAACGGTTCTCCGCCCGAAAGCGTAATCCCGCCGTTTGATCCGAAATAACTTTTATACCGCGCGATTTTGTCGGCAAGCTCCCGCGCAGTGTACTCTTTCCCGCCCTTCGGATCCCACGTTTCGGGATTATGACAGCAAGCGCACCGCAGAGGGCATCCCTGAGCAAACACCACAAACCGCACACCGGGACCGTCAAGTGTACCGAACGATTGCAGCGAACGCACGCGGCCGACGATTTCATTTTTCATCACATCACCTCATGGAAGGTACGGCTGATGACCTCTCGCTGCTGTTCGCGGGACAGTTTGTGGAAATTGACCGCATATCCCGAAACCCGAATGGTCAGATTCGGATAAGCGTCCGGGTCGTTGTACGCTTTCACAAGCATTTCCCGATTGAGCACATTGACATTGATATGGTGGGCGTTCTTTGAAAAATAGCCGTCCAGCACATTGACCAGGTGCTGCACCCGTTCCTCTTTCGTGCGTCCGAGCGTGTCGGGCGTGATCGAAAACGTATTGGAAATTCCGTCGCGGCAATCGTCATAAGAAAGCTTCGCCACTGAATTGAGCGACGCGAGCGCGCCGTTTTCTTCCCGATTGTGCATCGGATTGGCGCCCGGTGCAAACGGTTCTCCCGCTTTTCGCCCATCGGGTGTCGCAGCGGTATTTTTGCCGTACATGACATTCGAGGTGATTGTCAGCACCGAAAGTGTATGCTCTGCGCCACGATATGTCGGCGTCTTGCGCAATTCTTCAATCATCCGATGAGTCAATTCTGCGGCAATCGTGTCCACGCGGTCGTCGTCATTGCCGAATTTCGGGAAATCGCCTTCAATTCTGAACTCGGTGATATACCCATCCTCCGTGCACAGCGGATAAACCTTAGCATAACGAATCGCACTGAGCGAATCGGCAATCACCGACAGTCCCGCCACGCCGAATGCCATAAAACGGTGAATTTCCGTATCGTGCAATGCCAACTGGATTTTTTCATAGGCATACTTATCGTGCATATAGTGAATGACATTCATGGTATTGACATACAGCCGCGCCAGCCAAGCCATATACCCGTCCAAGCGGGATTTCACTTCTTCATATTGCAAAGGTCCGTCGTTCAACGCCGGCATCTGCGGTCCGATATGCAGACCGCTGCTGACATCAAAACCGCCGTTGAGCGCCAGCAAAAGCAGTTTCGGCAGGTTGCACCGTGCGCCGAAGAACTGCATCTGTTTGCCGATTTTCATCGCGGAAACGCAGCAGGCAATGGCATAGTCGTCGCCGTAGATCGGGCGCATCAGGTCGTCGTTTTCATATTGGATGGAGTCGGTGTCGCAGGAAACCTGCGCACAAAATTCCTTAAACGCAATCGGCAGTTTTTTTGACCACAAAACGGTCAGATTCGGTTCGGGAGATGATCCCAAGGTGTACAGGGTGTTCAGCATACGAAAGCTGTTTTTGGTCACCAGTGTTCTGCCGTCCTCCCCCATGCCGCCGACGCTTTCGGTAATCCACATCGGATCACCGCCGAACAGTTCGTTATACTCCGGCGTGCGCAGGTGTCTTGCCATCCGCAGTTTCATGACAAAATCATCCATCAATTCCTGTGCCTCGGATTCCGTCAGAATCCCGCGTCGGAAATCGCGTTCAATATAAATATCAAAAAACGTACTTACCCGTCCCAATGACATCGCTGCACCGTTTTGCTCCTTAATTGCGGCAAGATAAGCAAAATAGGTCCACTGAATCGCCTCACGGGCATTCTGAGCGGGACGGCTGATATCAAATCCGTACAGTGCCGCCATCCGCTTCAGGTCTTTAAGTCCGCTGATCTGTTCAAACAATTCTTCGTCGGTGCGGATTTGTTCGACATCGAAATTTCCTGCCGCCAGATTTGCTTTATCGCGCATTTTTTCTTCCAGCAGCCAATCGACACCGTAGAGCGCCACGCGGCGGTAATCGCCGATAATGCGTCCTCTGCCGTAGGCATCGGGAAGTCCTGTGATGATATGGCTCTTGCGCGCCGCGCGCATTTCCTCGGTATACGCGCTGAAAACCCCGTCGTTATGGGTCGTGCGATACCGGAACTCATCCTCAATTTTTTCGCTGAGGGTATACCCGTAGGCTTCGCACGCCTGCCGCGCCATGCGGATTCCTCCGAAGGGATTGACACCGCGGCAAAGCGGTTTTTCCGTCTGTATTCCCACAATCAATTCGTTTTCACGGTCAAGATACCCGGGGGCATAGCCCGTAATGGTACTGACCGTCTGTGTATCCACATCCAGCACGCCGCCCGCTTTTCGTTCCTGTCCAAACAAAGTCTAGAGCTTTTCCATCAGCCGCTTGGTACGGTCGGTAGAACCACTCAGAAAAGAGGCGTCGCCGGTGTATTCCGAGTAGTTTTTCTGTATAAAATCACGGACATCCGTGGTTGTCTGCCAAACGCCGTCGTTGAATCCCGCCCATGCTTCGCGCATTGAAAACATCACTCTCCTGTATTTTTCTCCGTTTATGAAACAATCGTTGTCATGTTCACATGATACTACATATAGTATCTGATGTCAATAGAAATATCTATATTTCGTAAAATTACCACAATTCCCAACAATTTCGCACTGTGTTTTTAATACCTTTCGCTGTACTGAGTTCTCACGATAAAATCCGATTTCAAAAAATGCGACGGAAACCAAACGGTTTCCGCCGCATACAAATTTTGATCAACCGCCCAGGTAGGCTTTTTTGATCTCATCACTTTCCGAAAGTTCTTTTGCCGTACCGGAGTACGCCACTTTGCCGTTTTCAAGCACATAGGCACGATCGGAAATCGCCAAGGATTTTCCGGCATTTTGTTCAACCAACAAAATGGTGGTGCCTTCGCGGTGAATCCGCTGAATCACCTCAAACACCTGATCCACAAACAGCGGTGACAATCCCATCGAAGGTTCGTCAAGCATCAAAAGTTTCGGTCTGCTCATTAGCGCGCGTCCCATTGTCAGCATCTGCTGTTCGCCGCCCGACAAGGTCCCCGCCACCTGTTTTT
>DLVP01000072.1 GCA_003445125.1 Oscillospiraceae bacterium
GCACATCCGGCACAAAGCCTGCACCGATGCCCTGAATTTTATGCGCACCTGCCACACCGGTGGACAGCACCGCCGAAGATTTCGGCTCGACCGCGACCACCTTGATTGCGGGATTTTTGGATTTCAGATATTGTCCGACGCCCGTCACCGTGCCGCCCGTGCCGACGCCCGCCACAAACACGTCCACTTTTCCGTCGGTATCTTCATAAATCTCCGGTCCCGTGGTGGCAAAGTGCGCCGCCGGGTTTGCCGGATTGACAAACTGTCCCGGAATGAAGCTGTTCGGGATTTCCTTTGCCAGCTCATCGGCTTTTTCAATCGCACCCTTCATCCCTTTTTTGCCCTCGGTCAGTACCAGTTCCGCACCGTATGCTTTCATCAGACGGCGGCGCTCCACCGACATGGTTTCCGGCATGACAATGATGATCCGATAGCCGCGTGCCGCCGCGATCATTGCCAGTCCGATACCGGTATTGCCCGACGTCGGCTCAATGATCACCGAATCGGGTTTGAGCTTTCCGCTTTTCTCCGCTTCATCGATCATAGCCTTGGCGATACGGTCCTTGACCGATCCCGCGGGATTGAAATATTCCAGTTTTGCCACAATCTTTGCTTTCAGACCGAATTTCTTTTCCAGATGCGTCAGTTCCAGCAGAGGAGTTTTCCCGACCAACTGATCGGCGGATGTATAAATGTTTGCCATAATAAAATCATTTCCTTTCATTTAATAACCAATTAATCTGATAGGTTAATAGGATTATAGCACATATCCCTCCTTCTGTCAATAGGAAAAATGAAAAAAGCAGGAGATTTTTTCTCCTGCTTTTTTCATTTAATACCAGATATCGCCGCCGACCCACTGATCTTTTTCCACTACGTCCACAATTGCCTGCAGTGCCTTTATGGTCTCCAGATCGCTTTCGGTCGGATTTTTCAGCGGAAGGAAATCCCGCTCCAGCACGCCGGAAGCCACGTCCAGTCCGATCGGATCGGTGCGGTATTCCGTCTGCAAATTCGTCAGCACAAAGTCAACCCCCTCTCCGACTGCTCCCGCCAAAGGCGAAAGCACGTTCAGGCACAGGCAAAGCGCCGCAAAAAGCGAAATCCATTTTTTTCGCATGGTGATCCCCTCCCGTTTAAGATTATTTTTAATATACCGTTTTTCCGAAAAAACTTCAAGTCTGAAACACACGACTTTTTGCCGCAAAATTTATGCTTCGCGCGCGTTTTTGCGTATTTGTCCTTTTTTCTGTGCCTCTTCGCACAAATCTCTTGATTTCGGGAAAAAAACTCTGTATAATAATTTCGATAACATATTGGTTCGGAGGAAAGAACATGACCGTTGATGAAGCTGTCTTCAGCCTGGTGCAATACGGACTGGACAAAGGATTTTACCGTGAAGATGACCGCATTTTCATGACCAACCGCCTGTTGGAAGTGATGCAGGAAGAAACTTATGAAGAACCGCAGATCACGCCCGAAAAGGATCCGGAAGTGATTCTTGATGCGCTCTGCGCACACGCACTGGAAAAAGGACTGATCGAAGACGGTCCCGTGGCACACGATCTGTTTGACACCAAGCTCATGGGCGTGCTGCTCCCCTTGCCCTCACAGGTCAACGAAACTTTCTGGAAGCTGTACGAAACTTCCCCGAAGCTTGCCACCGACTGGTATTATGACTTCAGCCGCGACACCAACTACATCCGCCGCGGACGCATTGCCAAAGACATGAAATGGGTCACCCCCACCGCCTACGGCGATATGGACATCACCATCAACCTTTCCAAGCCGGAAAAGGATCCAAAGGCGATCGCCGCCGCAAAACTGAAAAAACAAAGCGGATATCCCAAATGTATGCTCTGCCCTGAAAACGAAGGGTACGCGGGACGTGTGGATCACCCTGCGCGCCAGAATCATCGGATTCTTCATCTGACGATCAATCATCAGTCCTGGAGAATGCAGTATTCGCCGTACGTTTATTATAATGAACACTGCATTGTGTTCAACAGCCAACACGTACCGATGAAAATTGAGCGCGCCACCTTCTGCAAGCTGCTTGACTTCGTCGATCTGTTTCCGCACTATTTTGTCGGTTCCAATGCCGACCTGCCGATCGTCGGCGGTTCGATTCTGACGCACGACCATTTCCAGGGCGGACATTACACCTTTGCCATGGAAAAAGCGCCGATTGAAACCGAGCTTTCCTTTGCGGGATTTGAGGATGTGAAGGCGGGCATCGTCCGCTGGCCGATGTCGGTCATTCGTCTGGCGCACAAGAACAAGACCCGTCTGGTTGAGCTTGCGGATCGGATTCTGAACGCATGGCGCGGATACACCGACGAAAGTGCCTTCATCTTTGCCGAAACCGACGGTCAGCCGCACAACACGATCACGCCGATCGCCCGCCGCCGCGGTGAGGACTTCGAGCTTGACCTCGTGCTGCGCAACAACATTACGACCGACGAGCATCCTCTCGGCGTTTTCCATCCGCACGCCGAGCTGCATCATATTAAAAAGGAAAACATCGGTTTGATCGAAGTGATGGGACTTGCCGTTCTGCCCGCCCGTCTGAAAAACGAGCTGAAGCTTCTGGGCGACAAAATTGTGCACGGAGAAAGCCTGCGCGACGATCCTGCGGTCAGCCTGCACGCCGACTGGGCAGAAGAATTTTTGAAGCACTACGATCATGTGACGGAAGAAAACATCGACCAGATTCTCAAGGACGAAGTCGGCAAGGTGTTTGCCAAGGTGCTGGAGCACGCCGGTGTCTACAAACGCACCGAGGAAGGCAAAGCGGCATTTCTCCGTTTTGTTTTCTCCGTTCGCTGAACACAAAGTACGACCTCGTTCGTTGCCGGAAACGGCAGGCGTTTTGTCCGGCAACCCCAACGAGTGAAACCACCGTCCGCGGCGGCAAACTTTACGTTTGCCGCCGCGGACGGTATCTTTTAAAATTCACGTTTCCCGATTCCTTCCGGCGTGCAGAATCACCGTAGAAGGGAGCGGATTCACAGAATCATTCGTTTTTTTAAAGTGATTACACGGGAATATTCTAACCCTATATGCACAGCCGCAGGCGGCGCGCAGAAACTGCGCGCCGCCTGTTCACTCCCCGCCGTCATTTTCAGGCATCATACAAAAAACGGTTCAGAAAAATCCGAACCGTTTTTATTTCTCAATACCAGATGTCGTTGCCGTCCGGATCCTTCAGCCAGCCGTCACCGTCACCGTCGGAGGTTTTCACCGGATAATTCTTCTGTTCTTCCTGTCCTTCAAACGTACGGTTGTACAGCAAACGAATCGCATCTTTGATATCAATCGAGCCACTGCCGTCATAATCCAGCCAATCGGTATTTCTCGGATATTTCACGGAATTGAGCAGATGTCTTGTCATATATACCGCATCATCGGTATCTTCTTTGCCGTCACCGTTGACATCCAACGGTTTCTTTGAAGAATTCGTATTGCTGTCCGAAGAATGATTGCGGATCGTCTCCCAATCGGTTGTCAAATCCGTGGCATACACGCAAAGAGACATCGCAGAAACAAACAGTGTCAGTGCAAGAACGACTGCCAAAATTCTTTTCATAATTCACTACTCCTCCAAAGAAGTTGCCGAACGCTTCGGATACTGCTTTTATTGTACCATAAAAAAATCGGTTTTGCAAGTCTTTTTTTGTATATTAGTACCATATTTCTCCGTCCCCGAATCCGACATTTTCCGCCAGACACACCATTTTGCACAGCTTCTCCGCAAGATCGGCAGGCTGTGTCGGCACCGCCGCCCGTGCAATCGCCCTGATGCTGAGTACGCGTTGCGTTTCTGCCGTCAGTGTGCCGAACGGCGTTTCCGCCAGCGGCAAAACCGCCAGTTCAAACCCGTATGCCGATTCGGGAATCTCGCCGATCACCGCGGTATAATACCGATTTTCCCCGTCCTCGCCGAAAAATTCCGCAGTAAGGCACAGCAATCGGTCATCGCCGTTTTCGTACATTTCCCACAGCGATTGTCCCTCCGCCATCCGTACAGGCAGCACCAGCACGCGGCAGGTGACCGCCGCAGCGGCGTCCTTTTTCACCCGTACCCGCACCCGCAGTGCCGCAGGTTCGATACGCAGACCCGTTCCCGCTTCGGTGACCGCCGAAGGGCTGTAAGCCATCGGGAAAAGCGTCGGATAGTCCTTTTCATCCGGCTCATGAGCATCGGAAAATGTGGGAAATGCCGTTTCAAACGACGGCGTTTCACTGCCTGCCAGACAAGCAAACGTCTCTGTCTGCAGTCCGTCGGTCTCGGTCAGATCCACCGCATACCACGCGCCGCCGATGTGCACAAGATTCCACGAATGTGCGCCGTCCCCCGCCGTCTGGCGGAACACGCCCGCCACGTTCACCGCCTCGATTCCCGCGCGGTCGCACAGCCATTTGAACGCATACGAAAATCCCTGGCACACGGGTCCCGTCTGCGCGTCGTTTTCGCTTGTAAGCGCGCTGTACGCCGTATGTGCAAGCGGATAGTTCCGATATTCCGTGTGTTCTTCATTATAGGTATTGTGCTCACAAAGCCAGCGGACAAAAAGCATCACCCGCTCCTGCGTTTTCTCGGGCAAATCACGGCACAGAATGTCCACCTGCTCCTGCGTCGCCTTTGCCGCGGCGCGCAGAGCTTCATCGTTTCCGAACAGCTCGGTGCTGTCCGAAAACACCGTCAGAGTGACCGTACTTCCGTCCCCCACATAACGTACGCGAAAGCGCGTGAACCAAAAAAGCTCCGTATGATCGTTCCACAGGGCGTCCGCCACCGTTTTCATGGACAGCTCGTTTTTGAACTGTGTGAAGGACGCCTGATCCAGCGGTGTCCCGGTATCCACCGTCACCGAAAAATTCTGACGGCAACGCAGCTGCTCCGCTCCGATTTGTTTCATAGCCGTCACAAGCGCGGCATATACCTTTTGTTGCAGGGGTGTGAGACGACGGTAAAAATACTCGCCGCAGGACGGAACATAGTGTTCGGGAATCGGCGCGTCATACGCTGCCGCTTCTTCCTCTTCGAGTGTGAGCAGGTTCGTGACGTCCTGCCACCACGACGGAGAAATCCATTCAAAATCCTCCGCCGGCTGCGCATGGGACAGCGGCGCACACAGCATCAACATCAGCACCGCACAAAGCCATCCGACGATTTTCTTCACGCCGCTCCCCTCCTTTTTCTCAACTCTTTTATCATAGCGAAAAAGCGCCGCAAAGTCAACCGCTGTTTTTCGAAAACTTTTTTCAAAACCCTCTTGCTTTTTGTGTAAAAAAGTACTATAATTAAAACATAAATTTGAAAATTATTGTTAAATTTTACCAAGATTTTCAAAGATTTTTCGCCATACGGCAGATTGGGTGGTCAAATATGAGATATCACAGTTCAAAAAACATTATCAACCTTTGTCTCGCGGGACACGCTTCCTCCGGAAAAACGTCTCTTGCGGAGGCGTTGCTGTTTTACTCCAAAGCAACCGACAGGCTGGGTAAGATCTCTGACGGCACCACCGTATGCGATTTCGATCCCGAAGAAATCAAGCGCAAAACGTCGGTCTGCACCGCCGTTGCACCCTTTGAATGGGCAAACAACAAAATCAACCTGATCGACACCCCCGGTCTTTTCGACTTTGAAGGGGAAATGTGTGAGGGTGTGAAGGCAAGCGACTGCGTACTGATTACCGTCTCCGGAAAATCGGGTGTCACGGTCGGCGCCGAAAAAGCGTACCGTCTCGCCGTCGCCAACCACAAAGCAACTGCGGTTTTTGTAGGAAAACTCAATTCCGAACACGCCGATTTCTATAAGGTATTTGAATCGCTCAAAGCCTCCTTCGGTCCGTCGGTCTGCCCGATTGTCGTACCGTATGTGGAAAACCACAAGGTGCTTTGCTACATTCACCTCATTGATATGAAGGCGTATGCCTATGAAAACGGGGTGGCAAAGGAAGTGCCGATTCCCGACATGGGACACCGTCTGGAAGGACTGATTGCCGCTGTCAGCGAAGCAGTTGCCGAAACCGACGAAACGCTGATGGAAAAATATTTCTCCGGCGAAGAATTCACGCGTGACGAGCTGATCAAGGGCATTCACGACGGCGTAAAAGCCGGAAAGATCACGCCTGTTTTCTGCGGCTGCGCTCAGACTCTGGACGCCATCGACACCTTGCTTGACGGCATCACCTATCTTCTGCCGTCCGCGTTTGAAAAGTCCCGCGAAACCGCCGTGGACGAAAACGGTGATATTATTGAGCTCAAGTGCGACGAGGACAAACCGCTGCTCGCCTTCGTTTTCAAAACCGTAGC
>DLVP01000178.1:0-179 GCA_003445125.1 Oscillospiraceae bacterium
CTCGATGATCTCCTCGCCGAATTTCCCCTGGTACTGGATATTATGAATCGTGAACACCGTTTTCATGAATGTAAAGCGCACATCGCCGCGATAGTACAGGTTGAGATACACCGCCGCCAGCGCCGTCTGCCAATCGTTCAGGTGCAGGATATCGGGGGTGAAATCAATATGGCAGAGCG
>DLVP01000178.1:256-2740 GCA_003445125.1 Oscillospiraceae bacterium
CCCACAAAATAGTAGGTGACGCCGTTTGCCTCCGCCGTGAACACGCCGCAATACTGCCGACGCCAGCCGAGCGGCACGGAAAAGCTCGTCAGGTAAGTCATGCGCTCGCGCCACTGTTGTTTGATTCCCGAATACAGCGGAAGAATCACCCGACAATCCACTCCGTTTTCACAGAGTGCCTTCGGCAACGCGCCCGCCACGTCCGCCAATCCGCCCGACGCGATGAAGGGCAGGGCTTCGCTTGCTGCAAAAAGAATTTTCATACCGTCACCTCAGATTTTTGTTCCTTTTTTAACATACACCGAACATTTCGGTGCGCCCATCAGGCGTTTCCCGTCTCCGATACGCACGTCCTTATCCGTCATCACATAGGACAGTTCGCAGTTCTCGCCGACGACCGTTGACTGCATGAGAATCGAATTTTTCACCACGGCGCCGCGTCCGATCTGCACGCCGCGGAACACGATGCAGTTTTCCACCGTGCCGTCAATGATGCAGCCGTCCGCAATCAGCGAATTTTTCGCGGAACCGCCGACGCCGTACATGGCGGGGCTTTCGTCGCGGACTTTGGTATAGATCGGGCGGAAGGGCATGAACAGATCGCGCCGCACCTGAGGATCCAGAAGCTCCATATTGACGTCAAAATAGTTTTCCATGGAATGAATCTGCGCGAGATAACCGGTAAATTCATACGCGTAAATCTTGAATTTCTCCAGCGATCCGAGCAGGACATCGTTGCGGAAGCTGTACAGGTTTTTCTGCTTGCAGATATCGATCAGCCGTTCCAGAAAATCCTTGTTCATCACGGCAATATTCATGCAGACATTGACTTCCCGATCGCTTCCCGTGGACTTGCGCATATCGGTGACGATATGATCCTCGTCGATTTTGAGAATGATGTTATTTTCGTCGTTTTCCTGCGACACATCGCGGCGCTTATACAGAAGCGTCATGTCACAGCCGTTCTTTTTGTGGCACTCGATGATCGGAGCGTAATCGATGTTGGCAATCACGTCGCAGTCGCTGAGCAGGACGTATTTCGCCTTGGAACGCTGGATATACCGTTCCACATTCGCCAGCGCTTCCATTCGTCCGCGGTAGATTCCGTTGACGGAATTGCCGAACGGCGGCAGAATATGCAGTCCTCCGTTTTTGCGCGCCAGATCCCATTCTCTGCCCGATCCGAGGTGGTCGATCAGCGACTGGTAGTTGCTTTTGGTGATGACACCCACGGTTTCGATGCCGCTGTTGACCATATTCGACAGCACGAAATCAATGAAGCGGTAACGTCCGCCGAACGGAATCGAACCCATGGTGCGGCGTTCCGCCAATTCGCCGAGGCGGGTGTCGTGGATATTGGAAAAGATGATGCCGAGCGTTTTGTTTTCAATCATAGTTGCCACCGCTTTACATATTTTTCTCGATCATGGCTTTCGCGCCGATGACGGTATTATCCGAAATGTTCAGGTTCGCGCCGACCACCGACACGCCCCATGCGTCCTTGTCGCTCATTTCCTCCGGTCTTACACCGACCGAAGCGTTTTCTCCGATCGTCGTGCCTTCGGCAATGATGGCATAGTTGATGACCGCGCCCTTTTTCACGGTGACGTTCGGCATGAGAATACTGTCGCGCACCAGCGCGCCTTCCTCCACCGTGACGCCCGCAAACAGCACCGAAAAGTCTACTTTTCCGCTGACTTCACAGCCTTCGGTGATCAGAGAATTCTGAACATCGGCAGTCTCGGAGACAAAATGCGGAGGCATGATCGGAGTTCGCGAATAAATCTTCCAGTCCTTGTCGTGAAGATCCAGCTCCACATTCGGATTGATCAGGTCCATATTGGCTTCCCAGAGGCTGTCGATCGTACCGACGTCCTTCCAGTAGCTGTCAAAGGTATACGCGAACATCCGCTCCCCGGCGGCAAGCATTTTCGGAATGATATTTTTTCCGAAGTCCTTGGAGGATTTTTTGTCCGCATCGTCCTCTTCCAGATAGTTGCGCAGTTTTTTCCAGTTGAAGATGTAAATGCCCATGGACGCCAGGGTGCTTTTCGGCTGCTTCGGCTTTTCTTCAAAATCATAAATACGGCACTCGCCGTCACAGCTCATGATTCCGAAGCGGGAAGCCTCTTCCATCGGCACATCGATCACCGCGATGGTACAGTCGGCACTTTTTTCCTTGTGAAAATCCAGCATCTTGGAATAGTCCATTTTATAAATATGGTCGCCCGAGAGGATCAGCACATAGTCCGGATCGTAGCGGTCAATAAACTGGGTATTCTGCCAGATGGCGTTTGCCGTTCCGGTATACCAGTCGGTTCCCTTGATCTTCTGGTACGGCGGAAGCACGTGCACGCCGCCGTGATTGCGGTCAAGGTCCCACGGCTGACCGTTGCCGATGTAATCATTCAGTTCCAGCGGCTGATACTGCGTCAGCACGCCCACGGTGTCCACACCCGAATTCACGCAGTTGGACAGCGGGAA
>DLVP01000178.1:2777-3566 GCA_003445125.1 Oscillospiraceae bacterium
TTCCGCCGAACGGTACGGCGGGTTTGGCAATGTCTCTTGTCAGTGCATACAGTCGGCTTCCCTGTCCGCCCGCCAAAAGCATTGCGATCCATTCTTTCTTTTGTGCCATAGGGATTCCTCCTCTTCGGGTTTCGCCCGAAAATGTTTTATCGTCATTTTGCGGATTTTTTGCCTGTTTTTTCCTTATACAAATACTGCGGTTTCAAAAACAGCGCACCATAGGGCGGCACGGTCAGAGAAACGGAATATGCCGAACCGTGCATCCCGTGTTTTTCACAGGGAACGGTGCCGTTTTTGATTCCCGTTCCGCCGAACACTTCGTCGTCGGAGGTGAACACTTCTTTATAGTTTCGCGCACGGGGAACACCGATCCGGTAGTTCTCCCGCTGTACAGGACTGAAATTCATCAGGCAGACCAGCGGGTCGCCCTGCTCGTCAAAGCGCAGGAACGACACGATGTTCTGCTTACTGTCGTCGGCACAGATCCAACGGAATCCGTCCCACGAATTGTCCACCTGCCAGAGCGGCGGAGTGGCGCGGTAAAACTCATTGAGCGCCTTCACATAGGTCTGCAGCTTCCGATGACTCTCATATCCCAGAAGCAGCCAGTCCAATTCATTCTGATAGTTCCACTCGATAAACTGTCCGAATTCGCTTCCCATGAAATTGAGTTTTTTGCCCGGATGTGCCGCCATATACCCGAAAAACGCCCGCAGTCCCGCGAATTTCTCCGCATAATCACCCGGCATTTTATTGAGCAGCGACCGTTTTCCGTGCACCACCTCGTCG
>DLVP01000178.1:3693-3929 GCA_003445125.1 Oscillospiraceae bacterium
TCGTTCATCCAGCCCATATTCCACTTGAAGTTGAAGCCCAATCCGCCGTCGTCCACCGGATAGGTCACCAGCGGGAACGCCGTCGATTCCTCCGCCGCCATAATCACGTCGCCGAACTCCGAAAAGACCGTGCAGTTGAGTTTCTGCAAAAACTCCACGGCTTCCAGATTGATATTCGTTCCGTTTTTGTTCGGGCGCCACTCGCCGTCCTTGCGGTCATAGTCCAGATACAGCAT
>DLVP01000029.1:0-483 GCA_003445125.1 Oscillospiraceae bacterium
CGGAGACGGTGCAGCATCTGATGATGAACCGCAATCTGCGGATTTACTGCAACGACGACGTGGTCGGCGTGGAGTTGGGCGGCGCGTTGAAAAATATCATTGCACTGGCAGCGGGAATCATCGACGGACTCGGCTACGGCGACAATACCAAAGCGGCACTGATGACCCGCGGCATGGCGGAAATATCGCGGTTGGGCGTGACGATGGGCGCACGTTCGTCCACGTTTTCCGGACTGACGGGCATCGGCGACCTGATCGTCACCTGCACCAGTATGCACTCGCGCAATCGTCGGGCAGGAATTCTGATCGGAGAAGGCGTTCCCGCAAAAGAGGCAATCGCCCGCATCGGAATGACGGTGGAAGGGTATATTGCTTCCGAGAGCGCTTATCGGCTGGCGCAGCAGACGGGCGTGGAAATGCCGATCATCAGCGGCGTGTATCAGATTCTTTACGAAAACCGTTCGCCGCGGGAAGTGATCGAGC
>DLVP01000029.1:520-5012 GCA_003445125.1 Oscillospiraceae bacterium
CGCCCCAAAGCCTGCGAGAGCGAAGAAGTGTGGGGAGTCCGCTGACGGCATACGCAGAGGCGGTAAGTTTGTTCCGCTTTTCCGGGTGACCGCGGCTTTTCGGTACAAGAAAACCTCCTATGGTAGTTTTACCATGGGAGGTTCTTTTTTGTGACGAATTTGTGCAAAAACAGAGGAGTTTCAGTGCATAGCCTTCATTTGCAGACGCATTTTGTCGGTGATCATCGCGATAAACTCGGAATTTGTGGGCTTTCCGCGGGAGTTTTGAATGGTGTATCCGAAATAAGAATTGAGCACATCCACATCGCCGCGATCCCATGCCACTTCGATGGAATGGCGGATGGCGCGTTCAACACGCGACGGCGTGGTGTTGAAGCGTTTGGCGACACTGGGGTACAACAGCTTGGTGACGGCGTGCAGATATTCCGTGTTTCCGATTGAGAGAAGAATTGCTTCGCGCAGATAATGATAACCTTTAATGTGGGCGGGAACGCCGATTTGATGAATGATTTCGGTTACCGCCGTTTCCACATCGAATTTTTCCGTCTTGGAAGCCGACGCTGCTGCTTCTCCGCAGATGGCGCAAAAATCAAGAATCCGTTCGCAGAGAATGGCAGGCTCCACGGGCTTGATGAAGAAGTAGAAGGCACCGGCGGCTTTCAGCTCCTGACGGAGAACCGGCGTGTCGAAGCCGGAAAGAACGATGAAGTTCGGCTTTTTCGCAAGACTTCCGGAGTTGATGCTCTTCATGATGCCGATTGCATCAAATCCCGGAAGAAAGACATCCAATACTACATAAGTGGGCGCTTCATTGTAAATGGCGTTGACCACGGAAACGGAATTGTTTTCGCAGAAGACCGACGCTACGTTTTTAGCCTGAAGGAGCTTACGGCAAGATGTTACGAATTGGGCGTCATCTTCGACAAATAGGATTTTTTCTTTGCAAGACATGTGATTTTCCTCCTCATTTTTTAGTGCCTATTCATGGTAGCACAGAAACCCGTCAGTTTCAAGGGGGAAAAAGCCGTTTACTTCCCGGGTGCATCAAATAATAATTCACGTCTCGTGTCGAAAAAAGGCGAAAAAGAGCAAAACGGTGAAAATTCTTTTGTAAGTTGTACAACAGTCGTATAAAATGTTGGAAAAACCTTGTGAAAAATTAATTAGTCCGTTGAGTAGAATTTTGCTTCATTCGACATAGAGTACTATAATATGTTATTTTTTGAGGTATCACAAGGAAGGAAAATGCAAAATTTTCAAATTATTTCCCTGAAAACTCTGACGAAATTCGCAGGAGGATGACAGAATATCCATGCAAAAGGTTTTTTAGGAGGGATCGCCGAGGAAGGATAGCATGGCAGTATACATATTTTCTGCGAAAATTGCAAATCCTTTGGTGGGATCGTTGACAAAAACGTGGGTGACCGCGCCGACCAACTGTCCGTCCTGGAGAATGGGCGAGCCGCTCATGCCCTGCACGATGCCGCCCGTGCGTTCCAGCAAATCCGGATCGGTGACTTTGATGACCATGTTTTTGGTCGGGTTGTTGGCAGAGAGACTGATCTTTTCGATTTCAATTTCAAAGGCTTCCACGGTGTTTTTGTCCAACGTGGTCAATACCGTGGCTTTTCCTTCGTGGATTTCCTGCTTCAGCGCCAGCTTGACCGGGGAACTTCCGACCACGGGACAGCGATCCGCGTGACCGAAAACGCCGGAAGCGGAGTTGGCATACAGTGTGCCGAATCCCTTGCGGCTGGCGAAGGTACCGATCAGCTCGCCGGGTGTGCCGCATTTTCCTTTGGTAATGCCCAGAATGCTGACATCCACAATTTCACCGGAGGAAAGGGGAAGCAGTTCCCCAGTGTCCACGTCGCAAATGGCGTGTCCGAGTCCCGCAAAAAGTCCGGTGGAGGAGTCGTAGAAGGTGGCAGTGCCGATGCCTGCGGAGCTGTCGCGCACCCATATGCCTGCTTTGTAGGTGTGGTCAAGATCGGACAACAGCGGTTTCAGACAAAGGGTAAACTCCGTTTCACTGCGCAGGACACGAAGGGTAATTTCTTTTCCTTGAGAAGATGCAATGATTTTGGAAATGTGTTCGTTGGATTGAATTTCCTGCCCGTTTGCACTGAGGAGAATGTCGCCGACACGCAGACCGGCGGCCGTAGCAGGAGCGATGGATTTTCCGCCGGATTCCACGTCGCTGACGGCAACCACCATCACGCCTTTGGTAAACATTTTAATGCCGAACGGCGTACCGCAGACGGTGAGCGTGGGACGGTCCACGACCTGCACGGATACATCCTTGATCGGCATGAAGCCGAAGAGCTTGAGCGAAACGTTATACGAAAGCGCGCTGTCGCGGGAATCTCCGACACTGATGTGTTCGCCGCGCTGACGGGTGCAGGTGACGGCGGATTGATTCAGGGTAAATTCCTGACCGCGGGTGACTAAAAAGGTTTCGGGAAGGGAAAAACGGTAACCTGCCACCGCTGTGAAACAAACCGTGAGCACAGCGGCGGCGGCGGCTGTGAATTTTTTAATGAAATGTTTCATAATGAACTCCTTGCAAAAGTGATGACACTGTTATTGTGTTCTCAACGGGAAAGAATATGAAAGGCAAAAACGTGTGCCGCAATTGCCAGACAAACGCCTGCGATGTAAAAAGTGTGCGAATAAGGAAAAAAGCCCTTGACAAAACAAAAAAATAAAGCTAAAATTTATTTAGTTTGCTAACTAATTTAACAAAAGGAGCGATTTTATGGAGCAGGAAAAGCCGCTTTGCGTGCTGTTTATGGATATTCATAAAATGATGCACGACCGTATGCGGCGGCAGTCGGAAGCCTTGGGATTGCAGTTTGGCTATCATCGGATTATTTTCGAGCTGGCACATAAGGGTCTGAAAACGCAGAATGAAATTGCAGCGGCAACCAACCGCAGCTCCCCGACCGTCAGCGTTGCTCTTCAGAACATGGAGAAGGACGGCATCGTGACCAGACATCAGAGTGCGGACGATCAGCGCAAGATTCTGGTGGAGCTGACGGAAAAGGGAAAAAGGATTGACGAGGAGATCGGAAAAACGGTGCGGGAAAACGACGAGCTTTTTGTGAAAAATCTCACCGAAGAGGAAATTGCCGTGCTGACACCGATCATGCGGAAAATCTATGACACCTTTGCAAAGGAGAATCCGGACTTATGCGAGTGAAACTGTCAAGCTATCTCAAACCCTACTGGCTCTGTGCGCTGCTGTCTCCGTTGGTAATGGCGGGAGAGGTGCTGTGCGACCTGGCACTTCCCGATCTGATGTCCACCATCGTGGATGAGGGCGTGCTCGGGCAGAACATGAGCGTGATTCTCCGCACCGGACTTCTGATGCTGGCGACCGCGCTGGTGGGCGCACTGGCGGGAATGCTGTCGTCGGTTTTTGCGGGAATTGCCTCGCAGAACTTCGGAACGGATCTGCGAAACGACGTGTTCCGCCGCGTGATGAGCCTTTCGCTGGAACAAACGGACAAGTTTACCACGGGATCGTTGGTCACGCGTCTGACCAATGATATTTCCATGGTGCAGAACGCCGTGCAGATGATTTTGCGGATGGTCATTCGCGCTCCTGTGTTTTTTGTCGGCGGCTTTATCATGGCACTGACCCTGAATGTCAATTTCGGCACCGTGCTGCTCTGCGGACTTCCGGTGCAGCTGATTCTGATCACCGTGGTGCTGAAAAAAGCATCGCCGCTGTTTTTGCAGGTGCAGGAAAAGCTGGATCGCGTCAACTCGGTGGTGCAGGAAAACGTCACCGGCGCACGGACGGTGAAAGCCTACGTGCGTGAGGATTACGAGGAGAAGCGCTTTCAGGATGCCAATGACGAGCTGATCCGCGTGAACTATCAGGTACAGCGGCTGATGGCAATCGCCATGCCGCTGATGATGATTGTGATGAACGTCGTCGTGGTCGTGATTATTTTTGTCGGCGGATTGCAGGCAGAGGCACAGGCAATGAAGCCCGGCGATATTATGGCGGCAATCACGTATGTGACGCAGATTCTGATGTCGATTATGATGGTATCGGGCATTTTCCAGATGCTGTCGCGCGCTTCGGCGTCGGCAGACCGTATCCGTGAAATTCTGGAAACCGAACCGACCGTGGTCGGCGGGAGCTTTGAAGGCGCCCGTCGTCCGGGAGACGTGAAATTTGAAAATGTCAGCTTCCGCTACCCGAACGCTTCGGAGGATTTGGTGCTGAAAAATGTGAATTTTGAAGTGAAACCCGGAGAGACCGTCGCTATTATCGGCGCGACCGGTTCGGGAAAAACTTCTTTGGT
Source organism: Oscillospiraceae bacterium (assembly GCA_003445125.1). Lineage (GTDB taxonomy): Bacteria > Bacillota > Clostridia > Oscillospirales > Ruminococcaceae > UBA11540. The sequence continues at coordinate 4,840 of DLVP01000029.1, forward strand.
CAATCTGATTGACCGCTTTTATGATGTCACCGACGGACACGTTCTGTTGGACGGCAAAGACGTGCGGGAATATGATCTGGAAGCATTGCGCGGGAGAATCGGTTTTGTGCTTCAGAAAAGCGAGCTGTTCTCGGGCACGATCGAGGACAATATCCGCTGGGGAAATCCGCAGG